>DATHOL010000456.1:0-8229 GCA_035484895.1 Bacteroidia bacterium
CGCTGCATAAGAATTACAAAACATTTGGTACCGGTTACCATATTTACGATTACAACTTTTTTTACATGAATATCCGGCGCAATGTTCAACAGCGTGTGTTTGCTTATTTGAAATCACATGGATAATTGCTCCTTTTTCCTACCTTAGCGACCTGATACAAAATAATATCAGCAATCTCAATAAATACTATAAAGACGTTTTAGCATGAAGAAGGCGTATGTTTTCCCCGGACAAGGTTCTCAATTCAGAGGAATGGGCAAGGAGTTGTATGAAAGTTCACCTGCCGCAAAAGATTTATTTGAGAAAGGAAATTCCATTCTCGGATTCCGTATCACCGATATTATGTTTGATGGTACCGACGAAGACCTGAAACAAACACGTGTTACGCAACCTGCCATTTTTTTACATTCGGTTGTGCTGGCTGTTTTGCAAGGTGATAAATTTAAGCCTGACATGGCTGCAGGGCATTCGTTGGGTGAGTTTTCTGCACTTACCGCTGCCGGTGCAATCAGTTTTGAAGATGGATTAAAATTAGTATATCAACGTGCCATAGCCATGCAAAAGGCTTGCGAGGCAACTCCCTCTACTATGGCGGCTGTCCTTGCATTAGATGATAGTAAGGTAGAAGAAATTTGTGCATCTATCACAGATGATATAGTGGTTCCCGCTAATTATAACTGCCCGGGACAATTAGTAATTTCCGGAAGCATTACAGGCGTTACAAGGGCTTGTGAATTATTAAAAGCAGCCGGAGCCAAACGTGCGCTTATTCTGCCGGTGGGCGGAGCATTTCACTCCCCGCTTATGGAGCCTGCAAGGGTGGAACTTTCCAAAGCTATTGAAGCAACGGTATTTAATAAACCTGTTTGTCCCGTTTATCAGAATGTAAATGCTTCCCCGGAAACCGAGGCTGAATCGATAAAACGTAACCTGATTGCCCAACTGACGGCTCCCGTGCGCTGGACGCAAACTATACAAAGAATGACCGTTGACGGAGCAACCCAATACTTTGAAGTGGGCCCCGGTAAAGTGCTGCAAGGTTTGGTTAAGAAAATTTCTCCAACAGTGGAAGCCATGAGCGTTTAATATTATTATGAAAAAATCAAGAATTATATTTGTTCTTTTATTGGCATGTAGCTTTGCAGCCAATGCGCAATTTTTTAATGCTATCGGCATAGCGGCCGGAGTAAGCTACAATAAAGAAGGCTGGAGCAATGAGCAATGGGGCACACAGGAAAAATACCTATTGCGTTATAACGGGGCTATAATAGCAGAGTTTTTCGATGATCCGAAATATCAATGGAGATCGGAGCTGATGTATAATATGCTTGGCGTAAAGGAATTGTACCTTCAAAATACCTTTATCAACCAGACGAATTATATTACATTCAATAACTATTGGAAATACAAGCATGAGTTTTACAAGTGGATTCCCTATTTTTTGATTGGTCCCCGTGTTGCGTATTTAATGACCCGAAGTGCCGGCATTTTTGGAGATGTAATTGGCGGGATGTATACCATTCACGTTTCTGCTGCGGCGGGTATTGGAGTGGAAAAGGTTTGTTACAGCAGGTTTAAACCATTTATTGAGTTTTTTTACAATCATGATATTATGCCGTCTTTTATAGGAAATGTTGGTTCTATTGCTCCTGTCACATCCCCATTATATCACACCATATTATCGGAAACTATTATGCAGCGTGATTACGAATTACGCATAGGCGTGAAGTATCACATCAAGGGAAAACCTAAATGCCCTGCGGTGGATAACGCTGCAGATGGCGGCTTCCCGAACAATCCTAAATAGTTAAATTGTAGTTTTTAAGATGGCGATAATTTTATCGGTCGCACCTTTTCCGCTTAAAATGTAAACGGCTCCCGCTTGGCCACTGGCTTTTCTGTAAGCAATATCAGTTACTAACTTGGTAATGCAATTATCTAATTCCTCCTGCGAAGAAATGGAGAACCCGCCGGTTCTTTTTATGAGTTCTGTAGCCTCAATAAACTTTTGGTGGTTTGGGCCAAAAGCCACGGGAATACCATAAACAGCAGCCTCTGTAAGGTTATGGATACCCTTACCGAAACCGCCGCCAACATAGGCAATATCTGCATAGCGGTATATGTAAGAGAGTAGTCCCATTTTATCCAATATCATAATGGAAGAAGCAGCGTTTTCATTCGCTTCAGAATATCTTATGGCTAATGGATATCTAGTTTGAATACTTTTAATTCTCGTTTCGCTTACCTCATGCGGAACGATTAGCAATTTTATTTTTTGTCCGGAATGTGCCAGTTTTTCAAATACAGGAACGATAATCTTTTCATCTTCTTCCCAGGTGCTGCCACAAATCCAAAGCAATTCGCCATTCTTGAAATTTTCAATAATTGAATCTGAATAATTTTGCTGTGATATATTAATAACCCTGTCAAATCGGGTATCTCCGCATACAATCACATTGGTTATTCCAAACTTATTTAATAATGATTGGGAGTTTTCATCCTGCACAAAGAGGGTTTTGTATAAATGCAATTGTTTCCGGAACCATGCTCCGCTATTTTTAAAGAAATACTGATCATCCCTAAACTTTGCAGATACGATATAGGACGGAATATTTTTGTTCTTTAGTTCATTCAGGTAATTGAACCAAAATTCATACTTCACAAAAATGGCGAGTTTCGGTTTAACAATTTCGATAAACCGTTTAGCATTTCCCGGAGTATCCAGTGGCAGGTAAAAAACATAATCGGCTTCTTTGTAATCTTTACGGGCTTCGTAACCCGATGGGGAAAAGAAGGTGAGCAGAATTTTATAACTGGGGAATTTCTTGCAGAATGATTCTATCACCGGCCTTCCTTGCTCAAATTCACCCAACGATGCACAATGAAACCAAACCAGTGGCTGGCTTGAACTCCCTATTGCCTGAGATAGTTTATTAAAAATATCCTTTCTGCCAACTTTCCATTTACCAGCCTTATCATTAAATAGGCTTGCGATAGAAATTGCAAAACCATAAAACTGTATTCCTAAATTATACAGGTTTCTCATACGCTCTTTTTAGGTTCGTAAGTCCATATTCTGCATAATGGGAGCACATCAGCGAGCATCGGTTTTTTATCAAAGATACCATAAAGAGCAGAACCGCTTCCGGTCATAGAGGCATAAAGCGCGCCATTAGTATAAAGTATGTTTTTTATTTCTGTAAGTTGGGAATGTGCTTTAAAAATAGGTTCTTCAAAATCATTTATAACTTTTTCCTTCCATGATTGTATGGGTGTATTCAAAACTATTTCCTGCAAACTATGCGCTCTTTTCCTAGGTGTAAGCAGGCTGTAGGCATTCTTGGTATCTATATGCAGTTGCGGATATACTATCGAAATATAGTACATGCTTAAATCGAGTTGAACAGGCGTAATTACTTCACCTTTCCCACTTACCAACGCTGGTTTATTTTCAATAAAAAAGGTACAATCGCTGCCAATTTGTGATGCGAATATTTTTAATTCTTCAGTAGTTAAATTCAGTTTGCATAGTTCATTCAGCATTTTCAGAAAAAATGCCGCATCTGCAGAGCCACCACCCAATCCGGCTCCCATAGGCATGCTTTTTAAAAGCCAAACATTAAGTGAAGGTAAATTATATGTAGCATGTAATAAATTATATGCCTTAGCGCAAAGGTTAGTTTCAACACTGCCTTGGATTGGAGTGCCGTATAAAGTCATGCTTATTTTTCCGTATCCGTCTGCCGGTATAGCTTCTATCGCATCAAACCAGGTAACCGGATAAAAAATGCTTTCAATATTGTGGTATCCATCCTCCCGCCTTTCAAAGACATTCAACCCAATATTTATTTTTGCGTTTGGAAAGTGAATCATCTAATAACGCTTAAAATTAGCGGTTGCACGCCTGCGCAAAAGCTCTTTATTGATATCCTTTATAAGCTTTGGGCCTTCATAAATAAAGCCTGTATATAGTTCAATCATGCTGGCGCCTGCTTCAAATTTTTCAATAGCATCTTCCACTGAATGTATTCCTCCCGAAGCTATAATTGGAAAGCTCCCTTCAGACTTTTCAAAAATATATTTCACCACTTCGGTAGAACGTTTTAAAAGCGGCTTTCCACTTAATCCTCCATTGCCAAATGGAGTTACGTCTGTCTTTAACCCTTCGCGCGATATAGTAGTATTGGTTGCTATAACACCGCTTATTTTGCAGCTTTTTACAATATCAATTATTTCATCCAGTTGCTCATTATTCAGGTCGGGCGCTATTTTCAGAAATATGGGTTTCTGTGCAAAATGCTTTTCATTGGCTAATTGCAAACCTGCGAGTAGTTTTGTAAGCGGTTCCTTTTCCTGCAAGCCACGCAGGCCCGGCGTGTTTGGCGAACTTACATTCACCACAAAAAAATCCACATAATTGAAAAGCTGTTCAAAACAAGTTTCATAATCTTTATAGGCTTCTTCATTGGGTACTTCTTTATTTTTGCCGATGTTTCCGCCAATTATCAGGGGTGAATTTTTCCGGTAAAGCCTCTTTGTTATTTTATTTACGCCGTGGTTGTTAAAGCCCATACGGTTAATCAGCCCTTCATCTTTATTCAGGCGAAACAGGCGGGGTTTCACATTTCCGGCTTGGGGTTTGGGAGTAACAGTTCCAATTTCAACGAAGCCAAAACCGAGATAGCCCATTTCTTTATATACCAACGCATTTTTGTCAAATCCGGCAGCCAGGCCCACAGGGTTTTTAAATTTAATTCCCGCCACTTCGGTTTCAAGGCCGGGTTCAGATAAAGTAAAATTCTTTTTTAAAATCAGGGTTACAAATGGAATTACAGAACCGATTTTTAATAGCGTAACTACTATATGGTGGCTTGCTTCAGGTGTAAACAGGAATAAAATGGGGCGGATAATTTTTTTGTACATATCAGGGTAAGAATATTTCGGGGGGATATTCGATAGCAGTAAGGTATAGCCCGCAGGCAGCAACCGATGCGCCTGCATGTGAACGATTTTTGCCTTCAATTATTCTGCAGAAGTCTGCATGGGTATATTTGCCATTGCCTACATTCAGCATAGTGCCGACAATTGCCCGAACCATGTTCCGTAAAAAACGGTCGGCTGTAATGGTGAAAGATAACTTATCGCCCTGCATTTCCCAATTGGCAAATTTGATGGTGCAAGTATCGGTTTTATTATTGGAATTCGTCTTCTTAAAACTTGAAAATTCTTTATACTCTTTTAAGGTTTTGCAAGCTTTGTTCATTTTGGCAATATCTAAACTATGCGGATAAAACAACGCATTATTATAGAGAAACGGATTTTTGTTAACATAAATATCATAGCGGTAGGTACGTGAAGTAGCATCAAACCTTGCATTGGCATCTTCCTTTACTTTAAAAATATCCTGAAAGGCAATAGTGAAAGGTGTAACAGAATTGAATTTATAGAGCCAATTAGTTTTCTTTTCAATAATGGTTGGAACGGTTGTATCAAAATGGGCTATGAAATACTCGGCATGAACGCCTGTATCGGTTCGTCCGGCGCCATGCAGTTTTACCGGATGGTTAAGCACTTTAGATAAAGCCGTATTGCAAATTTCCTGTACGGTATCGGCGGAGTTGCTCTGCTCCTGCCATCCGTGGTATCCTGTTCCTTTAAATGATAATTGAAGAAAATAACGCATAGGGCAAAAGTAATAAAGGGAAGGATACTTGATGCTTATTAAATTTCAGGAATATATCGTATCTTCGTGCTTGATATTTAGTTAATAAGTCAATGAAAAGGGGTTTACTGTTACTTGTAAGTTTTGTACTTGGTTTTAACCTGTATAGCCAGAGCGATACCTCTTATATCCATACATTTGGAGGTATTCAGGATGATGGTTGCAAACAAATTCAAGCCACACCCGACGGTGGGTATATAACTATAGGCACCACTAATAGTTTTGGAGTTGGAAATACAGACTTTTATGTGATTAAGACAGATTCACTATGCAATTTCAAATGGTCGCGTACCTATGGCGGGCCATTAAATGACGAAGGTTTTTCAGTAACCAACACTCGAGACGGTGGCTATGCTTTTGTGGGCTTTACCGATAGTTATGGTGCCGGCGGATATGATGTATTCCTTGTTAAAACAGATGGGCTGGGGAATGTTGAATGGCAAAAGACTTATGGAGGCAGTAATTGGGATTTTGGCTATTCCGTCCAGCAGACCAATGATGGAGGATTTGTGATTTGCGGCCTTACATATAGTTATGGCAATAGCGACGGAGATGTGTATATTATCAGAACCAATTCGGTTGGTGATACGTTATGGACAAAAACCTTTGGTGGGCAAGGATATGACGTCGGTAACCAAATTGCTGTAAGGCACGATTCCCTATATATTATTGCAGGAGCCACTACCAGTTATGGAGTGGGTGATACGAACGCAATGCTTCTTCAAATTAATGACAAAGGAACCATTGAATGGACGAAAACCTATGGTGGAGATTCGAACAACTTCAGATTTAATTCTGTTCATCTGACTCCTGATAATGCGTTATTAATGTATGGTAGTACCGATAGCATATCAGATAGTGTCCACAGCAATTCGTATGAAAATGAATATTTTTTAAAAACAGATACCTTTGGAGTACCGCTGGTAGCACACGATATGGATTCACCACAAGAAGGTTTTGGTGCAGATGCAAGGCAACTTGCTGACGGTACTTTTATAACTATGGGCTCTAATGAAAGTTATGGCGCAGGGCAACTTGATTTTCATATTTATCATCTTAATTCAAGCAGTTTTTTTATTGCGGGACCAACTTTCGGTGGAGTTAAAAACGAAATGGTCGGTTCCATGGCTTTTGGAAAAAACGGCGATGTGGTATTTGCGGGCTCGTCAAATACATATCCGACTTATTCTGCCGGACTTTATGATGTATTTATAGTGAGAGTTACATCAACTAATCTGTTTGGTGGTTACGATACTGTAGTAACCCGGTTTATCGATACAACACAGTGGCTCTCTTCCATACCCAAGGTGCAATTTAAGGTTGGCGTTACAGTATTCCCTAATGCGGTTTCTAGCTTAGCCACCATTTTGGTGCAGGGCAGCGATTTTGAAAAATATGCCTACAACATGTATGATATAAACGGCAATCGTATAATAAATAATGCTCCTTTGAATAGTATAGGCCATGGGCAGGCTGTGGCAAAGTTTGAAAGAGGTAATATTCCTGCGGGTGAATATTTATATGAGATAATATCTAACGGAAGCAAAAAGGTTGCATCCGGAAAACTAATTATAGAATGATGAAAGAAAATGGCAGGCAGGGCGCGGAAGGCGAACGCCTCAATAAATTTATATCGAATGCGGGGTATTGTTCCCGCCGGAAGGCTGATGAATTAATATTTATGGGACTGGTTAAAGTAAATGAAAGTGTGGTTGATTCGCCCGGCTATCGGGTGAAACCCAGTGACCGTGTAAATGTGGAAGGCCACAAGATTAAGAACGCGGCTAAGCAATATATCCTGCTCAATAAAAGCAAGGATGCCATTACCACTGTATCTGATGAAAGAGACCGCAAAACCGTAATGGATTTGATAGAAGGAGCCTGTGAAGAGAAAGTTTATCCGGTAGGCAGGTTAGACAGGAACACCACCGGGTTACTAGTTATGACCAACGATGGTGAGTTAGCTAACCGTTTATCTCACCCTTCGGGAGAGGTACGTAAGGTATATAAAGCCAGATTAGACAAACGATTAGCTTTTGATGATTTGAAAAAGATCCGCGAAGGAATTGTATTGGAAGATGGTTTTGCACAGGTGGATGAAATTGAATATTCCAAAGATGAAGGCGACGATGCCGTAGTATTGACTCTTCATAGCGGCCGGAACCGTATTGTCCGCCGCATATTCGAAGCATTGGAATATAAAGTAAAAGCCTTGGATAGAGTAGGGTATGCCGGGTTAACCTTGCACCATCTGCCACGCGGCGCATGGAGATACCTTACTGCCCCAGAAGTAAAGAAACTGTATCAATATAATAGAAAAAACCCTGCCGGAAAGTAGTCCTATTTATTGCCTGAGAATTAAAATGAAGAATAAAATTTCATTAATCGCAATCTTTTTAATCTCTGTTACTGTATTATTTGTTTCAGTTAAAAAAAAATGGACAGGCAATGATGGCCAATATTGGAGGGCTATTATTCAAAGCGACGGATATGGTTATTATGCATAC
>DATHOL010000457.1:0-7934 GCA_035484895.1 Bacteroidia bacterium
CCATAGAACTGTTGCTTGGGCCGGCCTGGGGGCCTACAAAAACCTGCCCGTTTGGAAGCATTTCGGAATTACCATCATATATATTCTCCTTTAAAGATACCCCTGCTGTCCTTTTCCAAACATTTGCCGCAGGGTCATAAACCTCTCCCGCGGTATCACCATTATAATATTCTCCACCCGAAACAAATAACTTACCGTTTGGTAAAACCTGCGATGCAAAAAACAAGCGTGGCCTGTTCATCGCCGCTACAGTAGTCCAGGTTCCGTTAATATAACTCCCGTTGGCATCGGGTGTAAGTTTATCCCAGCCTTTATAATTGCCTGCAACACTTTGGCACAGCACCGTACCGTCGGTCATCAGCATCATTAATCCGGCGCCCTGCTGAGGTTCCAGGTTCGTTATTTTGGCCCATGTTCCGGTTTGTGCAGAACAAAACAGACTGATAAATAAAGCAAACACCATGCAAAGTGTTTTCAGATAAGAGTAAGTAATTTTCATACTATCGGGGTTTTTGAATGTTTGTAAAATAGCTAACTTCTTGCGTTTAGAAATACAAGATATGGATTTTAATCAGCGCTTTTCTAAACACAGACAAACATATAAAAAAGATGGAACGAATACAAAGAAAATTATCTGTTTAACTAAAAAATATGGAAAAATCGCAGGCCGATAAAGATTTGCAACTAAAAAGCGATAGTTAAGTTTATTATCGTATATTTGCGATATTAAAATTATATGGGCACATCCAAGACAGAAGATTTTACAATAAAGGTTAATAAGATTTCCCAATATGCCAAGGCATTGGCACACCCTGCAAGGGTTGCCATTTTGCAACTATTACTAAAGAAACAGGCATGTATTTGTGGCGATATTGTAGATGAAATACCACTATCTCAATCAACAGTTTCCCAACATTTAAAGGAACTGAAAGAAGCCCGACTTATAAAAGGCGACATAGACGGAAAGAAAATTTGCTATTGTATTAATGAAGCAGAATGGGAACTGGCAAAAGGCTATATGGAAGGTTTTTTCAAGCCCGTTGTGAATAAAGATAAATGCTGCTAAAAAAATTTGTCTTTTAATATCGTCATATTACGATTAATTAATCAAACCTAAAAAACATGGAAACATCAGAAAATCTGAAACAGCTTGTAAAAGAAAAGTACAGTGAAATAGCAACGCAAAGCAAAGAAGAAAATTCATCCTCATGCTGCGGATCCGGTTGCTGTTCCGATGAAGTGTATAACATCATGAATGATGATTATTCAAATTTAAAAGGTTATAATCCTGACGCCGATTTAGGATTAGGCTGTGGCCTGCCTACCCAATACGCCGACATGAAAAAGGGCGATACTGTTATAGATTTAGGTTCAGGGGCGGGGAATGATTGTTTTATAGCAAGGTCGGTTGTAGGCAACGAAGGGAAAGTAATAGGCATTGACATGACCGAAGCTATGATAGCAAAGGCAAGGGCAAATGCAGATAAGCTTGGATTAAATGATGTCGAATTCAGGTTGGGCGAAATTGAAAACCTGCCCGTAGCAGGAAATTTAGCCGATGTAATAGTGAGTAATTGTGTTTTAAATCTTGTTCCCGACAAGCATAAAGCATTTGAGGAAATATTGCGTGTATTAAAGAAAGGCGGACATTTCAGCATATCGGATATTGTACTTATGGGGGACTTGCCTGCAACTATAAAGAAGGCAGGTGAAATGTATGCAGGTTGTGTGGCAGGGGCTTTGCAGAAAGAAGAGTATATGGAGATAATCCGGAAAGCAGGCTTTATCAATATAAAAATTCAAAAGGAGAAACCCATACTTATTCCGGATGATATTCTTGGCAAATACCTGACAAAAGACGAATTAACGGAATATAAAAAGAAAGAGGCAGGCATTTTCAGCATAACCGTATATGCAGAAAAATCAAAGGAATGTTGTGATTCAAATTGTTGTAAATAATGAGAAAAGGAATTGCAGAACTTGTCGGGACATTCGCATTGGTATTTTGCGGCACAGGCGCTATTGTAATTGACCAGGCATCGGGCGGAGCGGTAACCCATGTGGGTGTTGCCATAACCTTTGGCTTAATTGTGCTGGCAATGATATACGCGCTTGGCGATATTTCGGGTGCGCATCTTAACCCTGCTGTGTCTATCGCTTTTCTCATAGCAGGCCGAATGAGAAGCAAGGATGTTATCATCTATACGTTATTTCAATTTGCGGGGGCATTCCTGGCAAGCCTTTCGTTAAAGTTACTGTTTCCGCAAATTCAAAATTTAGGAGTTACCATGCCTGCGGGCAGTGATATGCAATCTTTCGTTCTGGAAACCATACTCACATTCTTTCTGATGTTCGTTATCCTGAATGTATCAAGCGGAGCAAAAGAAAAAGGAATTACAGCCGGAATTGCAGTTGCATCAGTAGTGGGCCTGGAAGCTATGTTTGCAGGGCCGGTATGCGGGGCATCTATGAACCCGGCCCGTTCTATTGCTCCGGCGCTTGTTTCAGGAAGAATGGAATACCTGTCGCATCAATGGATATACCTTACCGCTCCTTTCCTGGGAGCAACTATTGCCGTGTTTGTATTCAACTATATTACAACTAATAACCAAAATTCACCTTCAAATGAATAAGAAAAAAGTCCTTTTTATGTGTATCCACAATTCCGGCAGGAGCCAGATGGCAGAAGCCTTTTTAAATAATCTGGGAGGCGACAAATTTGAAGCCGAAAGTGCAGGATTGGAACCTGGCAACCTCAACCCCTTAGTTGTTGAGGCTATGCATGAACTTGGAATTGATATTTCCAAAAACCAGACAAATGATGTGTTTGAGTTCTATAAGCAAGGGAAACTGTTTGAATATGTAATTACCGTTTGCGATGAAGCAAGCGGCGAAAAGTGCCCGATTTTCCCCGGCATAGTATCAAGAATACATTGGTCTTTTCCCGACCCGGGAAACTTTGAAGGGACACACGACGAAAAAATGGCGCAAGTGAGAACAGTAAGAGATTCCATTAAAAAGAAAATAGAGGAATTTATTGTTGAGAAGATTGCATAAGCAATTTTATCACAACAAGTTTCTCCTTATTTCTTAGGATAAGTAGTACCGGCTTGCATCCCTTGTGGTTACCCTTCCGGACATTTGAATATCACCCGCTCTACCCTGTTTCTGAAATTCACTATCTCTTCATTTTGCTTTCGCCGCTTTTTATCTTCGTTTTCAAATTTCATATAGTCCACTTCCTTATCCATGTCATCCTGCTGATTTTTATTACCATGACTGTTTAATTCTTTATCCAATTCTTTTGCACTTACAGGTAGTAAATTAATTCCGCTATACTCTTTCGGCAGCACATTATCCATAGAATAGTAATAGGCCTGGTTCCCTTTATAGGCAATACATTCCAAGCCATAGGAAAATATTTCATCCAAGTTCTCTTTAAATTTTCCATTTGTATCGCTCACCCGCATAAAACTATTTAGTTTGTTTGGCAACAGATAAACAAATACGTTATCATATTTTGAGTAATCATTTACCGTAATGCTGAATGGCAGATACTTTATTTCCGCTTTTTTGCCATTGGTTGATGAGGTATATTCCAACGTTGTACGATTGTATGTTGATGCCCACACGTACGCATCTAAGTTGGTCCAGCCCGGAGTTGTACACAATACAGCATATCCGTTTTTATCCACTTTGCCTATAGAATCTGGGTCACCGACCTGCCTGCAGGCCGCTTTCAGATTTTCCTTATACTCATTCCCCCTCATCTGATTACTGCGGTTGGTGTCTGCCGTTACTTTTTTATCAGCTAGAGCATCCAATTTATTTTGTTTTTCCTCATACGCCTTTTGTGCTTTGCTTGCAGCCTCTGTAAATAGTATTGATTTCTTTTCAAAAAAAGCTTTCAGTTTTTCAAACAGCGATGATTTAATAACCACCTTTCCATCGCCACGTGCGGCAAAAGAGAGAAATTTAGCTTTTAAATCTTCGCCTAATTGCATCGCTGCAAGTGAATCTATATAAGAAAGGTTTTTGTCCAGGTTATTCACATACAAATCAAGAATAGCATTTTGTCCGGTTTGATGGATGTAGGGCATCCGCTCTTCAAACTCTTTCGTTGCAATTAACGTATTTTGAAATTTATCATTCCAGATAGCTTTTATTTTTGCGGGGTTGATGCCGCATAATCTTGAATCATGTTTTGCTGTATCATTAGGGTAATTAAAAATACTTACAGAATCTGACTTGTGCTCTTGTATAGAGAGATAATCTATAATACTATAAATTTGACTATCGGTAAGCACACCTTCAAATACAGTCATTAATGCAGGACTTTCAATAGTTACCTTCCTTGCATAGGTATCCCCTGATTTGATGAGTTTTGGATAATTCTTTATATATTTCAACAACCAAGTCGTATATGGTTGTGGGACTTTCTCTGTAATTCCTTCCATACCGGCACCTGTAATTCTATTTGAGCCGATACTGTGACACACTGCACAATTCGCTCTGAACAACTTCCCACCTTCATTGATATCATCAGCGGAGGCTGTAGGTGTTGCTGTTTGATCCATTTGATTTTCCCCAAACAAACTCGCGAACGAATAATACAAACTATCGGTATAGTTTTTATTTTTCACATCTTTTCCCCACATAGCCAAAGAATCCAAGTAAAGCGGAGGGTAAAAATTCAGCGTGTGGATATCCACCGGAACCAGATTGCGCAGCAATGGTTTAGGGTTTACCCAATCTATACTCCCATCGGGCATACGCTTACCTTCAAATGCCTGCATTCCTGTTTTAACAGAATCGGCAGGAACACGCACATATATTCCGTTATTGGGATTTATCTTCAAAGATTTTCCATCTTTCCTGCCATTCAGGTAAAACATCCCCGCACTCTCCAATAAATCACTTCCCGCTTTGGTAGATAAACCCGCTCTCATCATAGATGCTGCATCCAGCGCTTCTTTCACTTCCAATTCTATGTGACCTGTCACAGGCTTTCCATTATCATCTACAAAACAATTGGCAGGCACAGCAATAACCAAGCCACCTTTCGTTTGTATTATAGTGTCTTGTGAAGCATTAAGTGTAAAGGTTTGTCCGGGCAAATACTTATCGGCATCACTCCATTGTTTATTGCCTTGCTCATTCAGTTCAGGCAGGTTTTTCACATAAGCATCAGATGGTTTGTGGTGCTTTGCAATATAAAAAACAGCAACGGCAATGGCAGCCATAGCAACTAAACCAACAATCCCCTTGAATGAAATTTTTGCTTTCCCAATAAATTTTCTACCTGCTTTTTCTTTATCCATGGAAATATTCTTCTATACAAAAGTAAAAATATTTACTTATCCTCCTCTTCCGGTTTAACATAGCCTTCCCGCCTCGGGTCTTGCGGAGTTGATACCCATTTTACGGTTGCACGTATAGGCCTGTTATTAACCCATGCGGCATTAACCATATCCTGGGGAAGGTTTTTATAAAACAGCCTCAGCATTTGGTTCAGCACGATAGGGTCACCTTTCGCAATTCTTTTCAGGGCGGCATCGAGCAAGCTGTCTTTTACTTTTCCGTAGCAAATATCTTTCATGCTTACTACACGAGTATCGTATTCGTTGTCTTCCAGCCGCCAGCGGTAATGCGTGCGTATGGAAATCTTCGCTGCTTTGGCGGCTTTGGTAATATTGCCGAAATTGGCTTCCAGCGCATCCAGCATGGCTTGCTTTTGTTTGATGGTATCAACCTGAGCATTCATTCCCATAATTTTTAAATTTAGTGCAAGTATAGATGCTCAAATAGCAACTTGAAGAAAAGTCAATGACTTATTTATGCTGTTTTTTGCTATACATTTGCCACGCATGTGTGTATTAAAAAATACGTCACAAAATGTTAAAAAATATGGCATTGCCTGAATCCATTACCTATTGCCAGATAGAGTGCAATTAGTTATATTGCCGATAGGTATAAAAACCATGACATAAAGGTTTTTGAAAAACTTCGGGTTTTTTCCGCGCTTAAAAATCTAAACTGAAGGAGAAGTATGTGGTAGGTGTGGTTGAAATAACACCATTGTTTATGCCCCAGGCTTCGTCGAGCCTTACAAAATAGCCTAATATGCGGGTGCGAATGCCTTCGCCAAAACCTTCTACAAAAGGATATTGCTGTGCAGAAATAATAACCGTAATAGGATTACCCGGAGCCCCCACTACGGTAGTATTTATAGAGTTAACTGTAGAATAAGGCGTTGAGCCGGTCCACGCAGTGCCTACATCCAAAAATGTAATAAACTGGAAGTTATTCAGGAAATCGGATTTGATAGGGCGATTGGATAAATAGCGGAAAATCGAGAACCTGATTTCCGTATTATACAATAGGAAATTAGTACCGTTACGAACATTTTGGTCGAAGCCGCGCAAAGGGGTTGCCAGGGTTTGAAAAACATAATTCTGGCCCGGGGTAACTCCGGTAATGCTGCTGAATGTAGGATTGAACCATCCATCTACCCCGCCCATGTAATATAATAAATGCTCCTGCCCGAATGAAGTACCGGCAGAAAGTCGGTTGGCCCAAATTAATTCCCTGTGAATTTTTTTGTAATACCTGATATCAAAACCCGCGATAAACATTCCGGTTTTCACTTTGCTCAAATCATCATAATACTGAATGAACCCTCTTGCTTTTAATCCCGAATAAATATTCAGCCCGGCAGGAATGGTGGCATCATATACATAATCGGCCTCCAGGTGCGGCATGTAAGTACTTACCGGCGGAGTTTCAAGGCTTGGAACATCCACAGAAAGTGTAATATTTTTTTCATTCAGAACGCCTGCGCTTCCTTCCAATCGCGACACTTCGCTGAAGGGATATAAAAGTTTATAGGTAGCATCCATAGCATAGAGGTTCGCAGGATAAGTTCCTTCGGCAACACCCAAAAACGAGCCTCGGTGAAGAATTAATTCCTTGCCTAATCTGCCTGACTTATCCTCATAGGTTAAATAATAATCGCTATTGCTGAAGGGAGCCATACGCACCCCTCCTGAAAAACTGTAATCTTCAAATAAATCCTGCAACCCCGACAAAGAAAGATTGAAACCCAACCCGGGCGAAAGTATAGTTGGGCCCGCACTGGCACTATATGGCTCATAGGAGTTAGTTATGTAAGTATTGTTTAATTGCGTATTGATATATGAAGGTTTGAAACTTACATAATAGTTTTCCTTAGACAGAATTTGTTTCTTTACTACCGTATCCTTATGCGGTGTTTCCGTTTTATCCATTGGAAAAACAACAATAGTTTCAACTGTTTTTGGAGGAGGAATAATTTTGATAGTGGGCTTATTTGGATTTGCGGAAGGCGCATCAAAAGAGTATGAATTAATATTTACAGGCTGGTGATAAGGGTCATACTTCACACTATCGGAGGCGCTTTTTTGTTTTTTGGAAGTATCTGTTACAGATTCTTTATCCGCAGAAGCGTCGGAATATTTTACAATAAGCGAGGTGGTATCTCTTTTTAATGCAAGCTTTGTAATGGAATCATCAAATGCTTTGCGGCGGCGGGCCGTAAGGAACTGCCGCATATAATAGGTAGGCTGCGGAGTTACACTGGTGAATGAAGTGAGTTTTTCGGGCAAGGTATCTTTATATAAATAATATTTCCCGTTGCGATAGAATATTTCAGTCATATACCGCATATAAGGCGAGGCATCCTGCTCCATAATACTATGGCTGTAATCAGATATTGGGAATGAATGCACATTATACCGGTAGTGGGCTGATGTATCCACAAAACTTATGGAACTATCTATCCGTGCAATATTTCTGTTCATTGCACCGGAGGCATTGCTCAGGTATGAAATATAGCCTGCGGAATAGGCAGCAGGATCAGTTTCATCAATGTCGGGTGTATTGGTAATCCGAACGAG
>DATHOL010000458.1:0-7339 GCA_035484895.1 Bacteroidia bacterium
AGGGAATATTTTTCCCGCTCAATTTTCAATAATATTTTTTTCTGGTAAAAATTCTGTACACGAGTGACAATAGGGTACTCCGGGCCAAGGACGCGGTCTGCGCCAAATCGTTTTTTCAAAGCATCGGCAAGTATTGGTGACATGGCATCCAAATCTTCCTGGTGTTTGTGGCTAAGTGTGATTTCAATTAAACGGGTAAACGGAGGATAAGCGAAATTTTTCCGTTCTTCAATCTGGTCGAAATACATACCGGTATAGTCATTTGCCATTACCCTTGCAATTACGGGATGATGGACATTATAAGCTTGTACAACTACTTTTCCCCGTTTGTTTTTTCTGCCGGCCCGCCCGCTTACCTGTGCAAGCATTTGAAATGTTTTTTCCGTCGAACGGAAATCTGGGAAGTAAAGTCCCGCATCAGCATTAAGGATTCCGACTATACTTACATTATCAAAATCCAATCCTTTAGTCACCATTTGTGTGCCGACTAATATGTCCACTTTGCGTTCTTCAAATGAATTGATAATTTCTGTATGTGCATTCTTAGCCCGTGTGGAATCCAGGTCCATACGGGCAATCCGGGCTTTTGGGAAAAAGGTTGCAAGTTCTTCTTCTATTTTTTCCGTACCGAAACCTTTTGTTGAAATTAATGGGCTTCCGCAAGCCGGGCAAATTTTTGGTAGTGTTATAGAATATCCGCAATAGTGGCAACGCAACAAGTCTGCTTTTTTGTGATAAGTCAAACTCACATCACAGCGAATGCATTGTGGAACATTGGCACAAACCTGGCACTCGATAAAGTTGGCAAAGCCGCGGCGGTTCTGAAAAAGAATCACCTGTTCGTTATTGTTCAATGCTTCTTCAACTGAACTCAGAAGATAAGGAGTAAACATGGACTTCATCAATTTTTTCCGGGTATCTTCTTTCAAATCACATACTGCTATTTCCGGCATTTCCATCCCGCCAAAACGGGTTAATAATTCTACCAGTCCAAATTTCCCGGAGGCCGCATTATGGTATGTTTCCACTGAAGGTGTAGCTGAACCAAGAATAACTTTTGCATTGCACAGCGAGGCCAAGTAAATGGCTGCATCGCGCGCATTATAGCGGGGGGCGGGGTCCTGTTGCTTGAAAGAACTGTCATGTTCTTCATCAATAATAATTAAACCAAGATTAGAGAATGGTAAAAACAAAGCGGAGCGCGTTCCTACAATAACTGAATAGTCAATTTTACTTGGATTAATCAATCCATTCCAAATTTCCACACGTTCATTATCGCCAAACTTGGAGTGGTAAACTCCTACTTTATTCCCCCATCTTTTTTTCAGACGGTTCACCAATTGAGCTGTGAGCGCAATTTCCGGCAGCATATACAGCACCTTTTTATTTTGCTGAATAGCATCATCAATGAGTTGCATGTATAATTCCGTCTTGCCGCTGGACGTTACCCCATGAAGCAACACAACATTCTTTTCTTCAAATAATTTGTTTATTTGTTTCAGCCCTTCTTGTTGTGTAATGGAGAGCTCATTCGTTTCAAGTATTTTTTCTTCCGATAATTTCAAGCGGGAAACTTCAGCTTCATAAATCTCCAGAATATTTTTTTTAACCAATGAATTTAAAGATGATAATGAACTTCCCGAAGAAGCCAACAATACACTTTTCTTAACAGGGACAGGCTTTTTAGTATGCCATTCCGAAAGCTGCAGGTATTTCATAACTAATTCCAATTGGATGACAGCTTTCTTTTCCAGTTGATTGAAAATACCTTGAAGTTTGTCCTCGGTTATATCAGCGGTGAAGCGAACATAACTTTCTTTTTTCGGTTTAAACTCACCTTTCATTTCTTCCATTACCAGGGCAGCACCCTTTAAAATCAAGCTTTGAATAATGGGTTGAATATTTTTTATTCCAAGAACGTCAGCAGCTTCAGCCATGCTTAACTCAATTTTCATTTCAAGCTCTGAAATAAGTTTCCATTCTCTCTCGGTGAAATAATCTTCATTCACTTCCTCTACCGAAAAACTTTCATTTTTTATAATGCGTGTTTCGCTGCTGAAACGTAAACCGGAAGGCAATGCAGCATTCATTACATCGCCCGGAGTACACATATAATAAGTTGAAATCCAATCCCAGAAGGCAAGGTGTGTTTCGTTAACAATCGGTTTTGAATCTAAAATATCCTGAATATATTTTGCTTCGTAACCCTTTGGTGCCTTGTTATGTATTTTGGCAATTACCCCTACATAGAATTTGCTTTTGCCAAACTGTATTACTACCCGTTGTCCCTGTTGTGCCAAATCATTCCAATTATTGGGAATGCGGTACGTGAAAAGGTTAGGAACAGCAAGCGGAACTATGACATCGGCAAATAAAGTAGTGCGTTCCTCGGTGGGCATAAATAATAATTACTGCAATTTTAGCGATTTTTGAGGTGCTGATAAAGCTATCTTTGCCCTTCGCAAATAATAAGTATGAAAATTCTGATTAAAAATATAAAGACCATAGTTCAGGCAAACCCTGCTGCAAACCCAAAAGTCTCCGGAAAAGAAATGGCTAATCTACCATGTATAAATGACGGATGGATTTCAACAGAAGGAGATAAAATTACCGGAATAGGTGAGATGAAGGAAGGTTTGCCTTCTGAATCTCATTACGATCACATTATTAATGCTGCAGGCCAACTGGCTTTTCCGGCTTGGTGCGATTCTCATACGCATATTGTTTATGCCGGCAGCCGTGAAGGCGAATTCGTGGACAGGATAAAAGGTTTGACTTATGAAGAAATAGCCAAGAGGGGAGGAGGGATACTTAACTCGGCAGAAAAACTGAACAAGGCATCGGAAGATGAATTATTTGAAAGCGCCAGGGCCCGATTACATGAAATGGCAATGAACGGAACAGGGGCGGTGGAAATTAAAAGCGGCTATGGACTATCGTTTGACGGGGAAATAAAAATGCTGAAAGTAATCCAACGTTTGAAGCATCATACGGATATGACTATTAAAGCTACATTCCTTGGTGCGCATGCTATTCCGCTGCAGTATAAGCAAAACAGGCAGGAGTATATAGATTTGCTTATTAATGAAATGCTTCCTTTTATTGGCTATGAAAAGCTAGCCGATTATTGTGATGTGTTTTGCGACCGGGGATTCTTTACTCCTGATGAAACAGACACTATTTTAAAAGCATCAGCTCAATATGGGCTTATTCCCAAAATTCATGCCAATGAATTGGATTACTCGGGAGGTATACAGGTGGGGGTTAAGAATAATGCCCTTTCGGTTGACCATTTGGAATTTACCGGAGATGATGAGATAAAAGCCTTGATGAATTCCGTTACTATGCCTACACTATTGCCATCCACAGCCTTTTTCCTTGGATTAAAATATGCGCCTGCCCGTAAAATGATAGATGCCGGATTGCCTGTAGCCCTGGCATCCGATTATAACCCCGGTTCATCCCCATCAGGAAAAATGGCTTTTGTAATTTCCCTGGCATGTATAAAAATGAAAATGCTGCCGGAAGAGGCTATTAACGCCGCAACTATTAACTCTGCCTATGCTATGGGAATAAACAACACACATGGGACAATAAAAGCAGGAAACAGGGCGAATTTGTTCCTCACACAGCCTATGTCGCATTATAATTATTTACCGTATAGCTTTGGTAGTGATTTAATTAACACTGTAATAATAGGCGGTAAATTATACAAACATCCTAATTGACAATGTGGTTGCGGCCTTTTTTCTGTAACTGATATTTATCAGTATTTTCAATTCCTTTGGATTCCTGTTGTAATAGTAAATGTAATTAATATCATTTAATAATCAGATAATCAGTTTGAAATATGAACCAAGTGATGCTAAGGATTAAGTTACAAATACATATAGATATGAACAGGCAAATGTTAAAATATCAGGTTCCTCAGAAAATAATGCCTGAATTATTTGTATTTGTCATGGAGACTACATACTTTAGCGGTCTCTTTCTGATGGAAGGGGATTGTTTTGTTATCAAATAATAAAAAAAATGATGAAGAAATTAATTACGTTGGTAGTATTCGTTGGGGCCAGTTTAATAGCTGTGGCTCAACAAGATGCGCAGTTCAGTCAAAACATGTTTGGTAAGTTAAATTATAACCCCGGTTACGCCGGAATGGACAAAGCATATTGTGCGAGTCTAATCTATAGGGATCAATGGAATGGTTTTCCTGGAGACCCTAAAACATTGTTATTTAATGCAGACGCATACTTACCTCAAATTGGAGGAGGCTTGGGATTAACCGTATATGATGATGAACTTGGATTTCAAAAAACACTGGAAGTTAAATTGTCTTATTCGTACCATATAGTGGTTGGAAATGGTGTATTGGGTGTAGGTCCGACGTTAGGATTTCTTCAATCTTCACTAAACGGTACATGGTTGGCTCCTGACGGAACAAATGGAAGCAGTGATCCGCTTATTCCCAGTGGTGGAACCACCAGTACAACCTACGATTTAGGGTTAGGCGCTTACTATGCTACCCCTCAAGGATTATATATAGGAATTTCTTCGACACACTTATCGGCTCCGGATGTTGCAGGTAGCGGAAGTAATGCCAAGCAATATGTTTTTGATGTTGCCCGCCATTATTATGTGATGGCAGGATATACCTACAATGCAAGTCCTACCTGGGATATTAAGCCGGACCTGTATATTGAGTCTGATGCGTCTTCAACCCAGTTTCAATTGGATTGCTTAGCCGAATACAATAAATTAATTTGGTTCGGACTCGGCTATCGCCTTTCGGATGCAGGCATCGCATTTATTGGATTAAATTATGCACTTCACGATAAAATGGATTCAAACTTTAAAATCGGATATTCGTATGACTTTACTACATCTGAAATTAAAACCTATAGCAGCGGCTCTCATGAACTTATGCTTCAGTTTTGTTTCCGCCCGAAAATTACACCTAAAAGTTCTTCGCACTCTAATGTTCGATACTTACCATAAGCCTCATTCTGTAACATATTCAAAGTGTAATACGTAGAAAAACGACTACCTGACTTATAACTGTACATAATATTAACTAAAGGATATCACCATGAAAAGACTGTTGTTGTTTGCATGTTTTGTCGCTGTCATTACCGGCTGTAATAGCTATAATGGACAGTTGATAGGAGTGCAGGATAGACCCACCTTTTTTCAGGCTACCCCCTATGGCACTGTTTACTTGCCAATGGGAAGCTATATGATGGGGCCGGATGACGTGGATGTTCCATGGTCCTATACTACTAAACAGAAAATGGTTTCTGTTCAGGCTATGTATATGGATGATTCTGAAATTTCCAATAACGAATACAGGCAGTTCGTAAATTGGGTGAGAGATTCTCTTTTGCACCTCATGTTAGTGGATTTGGATGCAAACCATGTTAAAACTACCGATGAGTTTGGCAACGATATTGATCCGCCAACCATTAACTGGGATGAAAAAATACGTGTAGACAACCAGGATGCGCAAGAAGCTATCGCGGATTTATATTTGCCTGAATCAGAAAGATTCTATAGGAGAAAAGAAATAGATACGCGTAAACTGAACTTCTTATATTATACCATTAACCTGCGCTTGGCTGCCGAAAAGAGCAACCGTTTCCTACCTGATATGGATAAGGAAAAGAGACACCAGGATAATGAGAAGTTTGTAAATGGCCACGGACACTATAAAGTGTGGGACAAGCCTTTCAATGGAAATGGATATCCTGACAGAATAAGAGATAAAGAGGATCGTGGCGTGTTTATTGACAAGCACGTTATCAATGTATTTCCTGATACGCTGGCTTGGGTTCATGATTTTACCTATTCATTTAATGAGCCAATGACCAATATGTATTTCTGGCATCCGGCTTACGATAATTATCCTGTAGTTGGTGTTTCATGGCAACAAGCTTCAGCGTTTTGCGTATGGCGCTCACAATTGCTGAATAGCTTCCTTATTAAGATTGGCGAATCAATCGTGAACGATTTCCGCTTACCTACCGAATCGGAATGGGAATGGGCAGCACGCGGCGGTTTATCTCAAAGCCCGTATCCTTGGGGAGGTCCTTATATCAGGAACTTCAGAGGTTGCTTCCTTGGTAACTTTAAACCTATGCGTGGCAGTTATATGGATGACGGCGGATTCCATACCGTAGGCGTATATTCATATAACCCGAATGATTATGGCCTGTATTGCATGGCAGGTAACGCAGCAGAATGGACCAGCAATGCATTTGACGAAGATGCGTATGATTTGGACCATGATCTTAACCCCGACTATCTTTATAATGCTTCGGATAATGAGCCTAATGTATTGAAAAGAAAAGCTATTCGTGGCGGTTCCTGGAAAGATGTAGGATATTACCTTCAAACAAGCAGCCGTAGTTACGAATACCAAGATACTGCAAAATGCTATATCGGTTTCCGTTGCGTAATGACCTATTTAGGCCGTGCACAAGGAGACAATCTGGATAATGTATCATCCGCACACGAATAATATAGAAAGAACTCAATTAACACACACACAATTAAATAACCTCTAAACAATCAATCAACTATGGGACTTATTGCATGGCTAGAATCTAAGAATGGTAAAAAGATGCTTCATAAAACATATAGCTTTGGAGCTTCAGTCGTAATTATTGGCGCGCTATTTAAAATTCAGCACTATCCTGGTGCTAATGCAATTTTGCCTGTTGGTTTGGGTGTAGAGGCAGTTATCTTTATTCTTTTTGGTCTTCAACCTCCGCATGAAGAAGTGGATTGGAGTTTGGTTTATCCTGAACTTTCCGGAATGCATGGCGAAGAAGAAACCAAAGAAGAGAAAAAGGGAAGTATTACCGAACAATTGGACGATATGCTTGAAGAAGCAAAAATTGGTCCTGAATTAATGGAAAGTTTGGAAAGAGGGATGCGCGCTTTGAGCGACAATGCTGCTAAGATGAGTAATATTGCAGACGCTTCCGTAGCAACCGCTGAATATGCAACTAACGTATCTTCCGCTTCTAAAAATATCGGCGACCTTGCACGTAATTCATCTAAAGCTGCTGAATCACTCGAAGGCATGGTAGGAACTGATGTTGGTGGCGCTACCCGCGATTACATCAACAATGTAAAAAGTGTTACCGAAAGCATGGGAGACCTTTCTTCCAATTCAACCAAGGCTTCTCAGTTATTGAAAGAACTTTCCGATACCAATAGCTCTACCTATGTAGAACAAATGGATAAGATGGCTGAAAACGCAGCTTCATTGAATGCTGTGTATGAAATGCAGTTGCAATCCTCCAATAACCAGGTAAATGCTGCTGAGCAATTATTT
>DATHOL010000459.1:0-3138 GCA_035484895.1 Bacteroidia bacterium
GTGAAGTTGTAATGGAAGAAGTAGTGGCCCCTGTACTCCATAAGTACGTGGTGCCACCCGTTACCGTTAAAACATCGTTATAAGTGGGGCAAATAGAATCGAACCCCGTAATAACGGGCACAGGAATAGGAGATATGGTGATTACTTGTTTAACCGTATCGGGGCATGGGCCGCTATTTTTTGCAATTAAAGTAATTGTATATGTTCCCGGAAGGGTATAGTTATGCGACCCATTTCTGGCTGAGGATGTATCATTAGTACCACTCGGAGGGTCACCGTAATTCCATAAATAATTGGTGGCTCCGGTGCTGGAATTAACGGTGGTGACTATGGTGCCGAGGCATCCTCCTGCTGCGGTAAAACCTCCAACTACAGAACTGTCAATTTTTATCGTAATTAAAGTGTCGGCACCGCATCCCTTATTAATTTCCACCAGTTTTACCGTATAGGTTCCGGGCGTGGTATACACCCATGAAGGGTCGATAATATTGGAGTCATTATAAACGCCAATATTGTAAAAATCCCAGTAAAAACTTGCTGTTGTTGTATCGGTAGAGGTGTTTTTAAAATACAATGCCTGGCCGGCACAACCAATAGTTGCAGAGAAGTCCGGCTTTGGTACAGGGCCAACGCTTACGCCAACTGTGTCATAAAGTGTATCTGCACAGGCTAAACCTGTTACAGGTATCAGAACAACTTTATATCCGCCCGAACTATCCACCCAAATAGTTTGAGTAGAGGGACTTCCAAGAATACCTCCGGCAGGGCCTGTCCAAACATAGGTTGCATATCCCGGTGGCGCCGTAAGCGATATAGAATCCTGACCGCATAAATTAGGAGAGGATGAAATAATTGTATTGGGTGAGCAAGAAGCATCTACGTATGCATATCCGAAATGTCCGCCCAAAGAACAGTCGCCCGATTCGAAAATAATAGTTACACACTGCCCTAAATATTTTTTTAACGGAACATCAACAATGGTCCAGTTTTTATAGTAGACAGTATAAGTCTCAAGTAAGAAAGTATCGTTATACACTATGCTGTCAAATGTTTGTGTTCCATTGCCTGAAACCACATTATAATCGCCACAGTAAGGGATAGTATCGCCCAACTGGTCGAGCAGTGCAATTTGGAAGTATGGCTGCTGGTAATAATTATGGAGAGGATTAGCCAGGAAGACTGCGTATTGATAAGTAAAATTTTCGTTGGAAGGGGTTACCAGGAATGTTTGGCTAAGTATGGCAACTCCACAATTTACTTTGGTACTGTCACCTAACATAACCGAATAACTTCCTCCAAACGGAGATACTACCGGAACACTTGGAATAATAGCATCGCCCCGGCTGCCCGAGGTAATATTTATCTGGTAATCGGGGCTTGGGTTGGGGCCTACACTGGGGTTATAAAACCCCGAAGTATGGGTGAGCGTATCATCGCAAGCCTGGGTAACCGCGCCAACCGGCCCGCCTGTTATATTAGTAAGAAGATTGGATGTAAGGCTGGAATTGTTGAATGCATAATAAGCGTTCCATCCGGAAAGATTTCCTGTTTCAAAGTTTATGTTAACGCAAGCCGAATCGCAGGGCGCTGAAGGAAAAGATTTAGAATTTCTATATTCTTCAACGGAAGAAGGGTAGCGTTTTCGTATCGTTTCATACTTTGCATACAATGAATTAATAGAGTTTATCAAAACAGTTTCATATTTTCCAACATTGGCAGTGGTTACTATTTTATCGCCAATACGCTTCATAAAATCTCCCCGCAAGGAGTCCATTGCTTTTTGAGAAAAACGGGTGAACATGTCAAAATCGGCATGTGGTATATTAGCGCCAATCCTTGCTTTGTCGAGAGCTGTAAACCAGTGAATATAAATATCCTCAAATGATTTTTGCGCCCTCTTATCAGAAGTAACCTCTCTATTTAATTCCTGAGAATGACCCTCCCGATTACTGAAAAATAACAGGCTGATTATAAAAAAAAATGATAGAAAAGTAATTTTTTTATAGTTCATTCTATAGGCCTGATGTTAATTTAAACGGGTTTTGTTTTTCAAATATACGAATTATCCGGAATCGGCAGATAAAGCCTTTTAACCAAGAACGTACGGTAGGGCATAAAATTATAGGAGATAAAATAAAAAATGCCGCCCGGTATAAATCAGGCAGCATTTTAGAAAATAAATAAATCAGGTTATTCTACTTATTTAGCAATAATGAATTTACCGGATGAAACCAACTTTCCGGAATCCATAACCTGGTAAAAATACATACCGTTGCTAAGAGAGGTTTCGTTAATGGTTGCCTCTTGTTCCTGGCTGTTGATTTTATAAGTGCTAACTATTCTTCCAAACATATCCGTAACTCTAAAATCAAGGTCTTGCCCACTCAACACATTATATTTAATGTGCAATAAGCCGGAACTTGGGTTGGGGTATATGTTCATTTGAATAGAACTGTTATCTATTGTGTAAGTAGCAGTTACATTTTGGCAAGGGCAATATCCCCAAAGGTCCTGGAGCATTCCACCTAAACTGTCTTTGCCTGTTCCGATGTACCCGCAGTTGCCAATAGTAAATGCTGCTGCATATCCGCGTTCGATACCATTTGCGCCCATATTTGTAAATTCAGTCCATGCTCCTGTTGTAGTATCGTAAGCATATCCTGAAGGAAGCGTGTGGGAATAGTTTATAGTCCCAGTACATACGTACCCTGTACTTCCCACTACAAAGGCCCTGGAATTACCAGTTGGCGCTAATGCAATAGGGTAAGAAGCTATGGAAGCCCATGTATCTGTAGTCGTATCGTATTTATAGAATGCATTATAAGAACTTGAACCATCATCACCTCCACCAATATAACCATGATTACCAATAGCAAATGCAGCACAGGCATCGACATGACCCACAGGAGAATTGTTCATTTGTGTCCAAGTATTTTGATGGGCATCATACATCCATACGTCATTTTTGTATGGTGGGCCTCCCGTAGAGCCACCTACTACATAAGCTTTATGGCCAATTACAAAACACATTGCATCGTATCGTCCGGCACCAGGGAAGGTTGCCATAGCAGTCCAGGCATTAGTTGTTGTATCATAACGCCATAAATCGGTAGCACCTCCGCTACCTGTCCATCCAAG
>DATHOL010000460.1:0-13872 GCA_035484895.1 Bacteroidia bacterium
TTTATTATAAAGCCCAATTATTTCAACCGAAGTGCGGTCATCATAACCTTGAATCTGATGGGCAAGGAAATCAGAAAAAACAATTCTCCCGTTAATATCATCGTGAACTGCCTTTAATAGGATTTCTGCTGCTTCGTTTACCTGCATGGCGCAAAATTAACTATTCGGGTTGAATATGTCATCAACGAAATGAATAGCGCGGAAGAAGCTTTGAATTTCTCTTGTAAAAGAAATTTATTTCGTGCCTATAAAGGCTGTAGGATTGCTTTCTCCATAACTAAAGATTCCCGAAACAGCGAAGTGGTCGGACAAGTCTTTGTGCCTGATATCCCACTTTTTACTGAATACCACTATTTGCATGCTGCCGCTTATCGCTTGTTGGGGTGGAGCAGAATAGAGGATATAATCAATTAACTGAGGCTTGTTATTGGTGCCAATAACCAAATCGTTTTTGGTATAGTCGTACGAATAGCATTTGTCGCCTTCCAGGGGGCAGGGTGTAAATTTCAATGTGCCTACCATGTGATTGTAACAGCATGAATCATCATGAATAGTATTAAAATCACCGGCAACAAACTGTGGTATGTTTTCGAGGGAATAGGGCTCGAGCAATTGTTTCTTCAGTTCGGCATATTGTTTGTCGCGTATGGGTTGTACATTCTTTCCGCTGTTCAGGTCGGACTGGAGATGTGTTCCCACTAATTGAAAACAAAAACCATCCTTCTGGCCTTCTACCAATATGGCTCCTTTAGTTGCAAGCCTGTCGGAGCCATTGGCCTCTTTATAATAAATTTGTTTTACAACATCAATAGGCACTTTGCTTATTATCCAGACCCCACAGCTTGTTTTCCACATCGATTTTTTACCGGGGTCGCCCGATTCATACGGAAAATATGCTTTCAGGTTATTGCGGATAATGTTTCGGGCTTTATTATCGAAGGCTTCTTCAAATACAATTACGTCGGCATCTACATTTTTTAATGTGTCGGCAATTTCTTTTGCCCTTTCTGCCTGTCCGGTATGGACAAAGAGGTGAGGCAGCATGTAAATGTTCCAGGTGATGATTTTGAGTTGGCCGCCTTTGCTTTGGTTTTCGCATTGGCTGAAGGAGAGGAGGGGAGACGAGGTTAATATTAGTAGCGGAAGGAATCGTTTAAAATACTTCGCTATATGTTTCATCGTTTTTTGTTTTTCATGCCGCAAAGGTCTTTCAACAGTATTATGTCAGTATTGTCACAATCTTATTAAAATTTAATATAGTTTAAAATAGGCTATGCTATATGCTGATAATGAGTCGTTATATAGGTAAACTAAAAGCTTTTAAACAAAACCATGTTTGCAAAATGAAAAGGCTGATTGGTACATTAAAGTATTGCTTAACATCTCTTAACATGGTTTCTTTTAAACCTCTTTTAAATCCTATCGTCTTATTATCGAAACCAAACCCAAAAAGCTATGAAACGCTTAATAGTCATATTCACTTTTGCGCTGCTGTTTTTCACGGCAGGAAAATCGGAAGCCGGATGTTACAGGTATCGTTGTGGTCCTCGCCCTGTAGTTGTGTGCAGGGTTGCCCCCAGGGCATGGGTTCCGGGATATTGGAGATGGGACTGGAGTTGCCATCGCTATTTCTGGATTCATGGCTACTGGTATTAAAATCCCTTTTTTGTGTAGGGTGTAGAGGATAAGAAAAGGGTCTAACAAGACCCTTTTTCTTTTGTATTGTAGGGGCACAAAATTTTGTGCCCTTTAAATATTTTTGGCATGGGCATAAGATTTTATGCCCCTACAATTAAATGACAGCCATCTTTTCTCTCGAATATTCTCCTGCTTTCAGCTTCTTGTTCACTTCGCTGAAGGCTTTGATAGAGTATTCCACATCCGCAAGCGTATGCATAGCGGTAGGAATAATACGCAGCAAAATGATTCCTTTGGGAACCACCGGATATACTACGATAGAACAGAATATGCCATAGTTTTCGCGTAAGTCGAACGTAACATTGGTGGCTTCCGGTACGGTGCCATTCAGGAATATGGGAGTAACAGGACTTTGGGTCACCCCGATTTCAAATCCTGCTTCTTTCAAGCCACTTTGCATAGCGTTGGTAATTTCCCAAAGTTTCGCTTTGTATTCCGGATGGTTGCGCATCAGTTCCAAACGCTTCAACGCTCCAATAACTATAGGCATCGGCATGCTTTTGGCAAATATCTGCGAACGCATATTGTAACGCAGGTATTCCACCATGTTTTCGTCTCCGGCTAAGAAACCGCCAATAAGTGCAAATGACTTGGCAAATGTTCCGAAATAGATATCGATTCCATCCTGGCAACCTTGCTCCTGGCCTGTTCCACCGCCTTGCGGGCCCATGGTACCAATGCCATGTGCATCATCTACAAAAAGACGGAAATTATATTGTTTCTTTAGTGCTACTATGTCTTTCAGTTTGCCCATTGCGCCCGACATTCCAAATACCCCTTCGGTGATAACCAAAATAGAGCCATCAGTTTCTTTCACATTGGCTTCGGCGCGCTGGAGGCACTTTTCAAGGCTTTCCATATCGTTGTGGTTGTAAGCAAAACGTTTGCCCATATGCAGGCGAACACCATCTACTATACATGCATGCGATTCAGCATCATAAACTATGATATCGTGGCGGTCAACCAAACAGTCTATAGCGGAAACCATACCCTGGTAACCGAAGTTCACTAATACGGCATCTTCTTTCTGTACAAATGCGGCTAATTCAGTTTCCAGTTGCTGGTGGAAGTTTGAATCGCCCGACATCATACGCGCACCCATCGGCAAAGCCATACCATATTGTGTGGCTGCTTCACCATCTACCTTGCGTACTTCCGGGTGGTTAGCTAAACCTAAGTAGTTATTCAAGCTCCAGTTGAGGCACTCTTTCCCACGGAATTTCATGCGTGGCGATACATCACCTTCCAGTTTAGGAAACATAAAATAACCGTGTGTTTGTTTGGAATATTGTCCAAGGGGGCCACGGCGCTCACGGAGTTTATCAAATAGGTCTTTCATACTGTAAATATTGTTTTTTGTGGCGCAAAGATATAAAAAAGAGATGAGTGATAAGTGATAAGAGATGAGCGGAGTAAATCCCTCGGTTGGAAGGGTTGGGTAGGATTAATAACGCCAAAAACTCTGTAAATTTTTTGACCCAAAATCGAGCATTTTAACACGGTTTTTTAAGATGCATAACTGTTACAACTAATTGAAAATATGATACTTATTTAATTTTCTATGCGCCACAGTTACTGCTGCCCATTTTTTGCGCAGGCATTTGTGTGGCAAATCAATGACGATTAATGTCATGATGGTGACCAAAGCGTCACCATGTAAGGCATACAAATTTCCCCTTCCGAAATAGTCTTAAAAATTTCTATATTTGCGTATAACACCATTGCTATGAAAAAATCTATTCTCACAACCATTTGTATTGTGCTTTGTGTAATGGGATTAATGGCACAGAGCAGAAAAGCGGATACCGCTAAAAAACCGAAATCTGAGGAGACCTATACATTAACGCATCAAGATTCGGTATTGATTCAGAAACTTATGATAGATGCGCAATTGCATCCTGTTGATAATAATATGCCGCCAGTTAAGGGTGCACATCCATTCACAGATGTAATTGATGTGGAGCATGAGATAAAGTAGCGCAAAAGCATTTTGACTACTTTTGTATTCTATGACACCCGCAGAAATAAAGAAGAAACTTATCGCCAGCATCAAATCAGTAAAGGACCCTGAATTGCTGGAGGATTTATACCGTATTCTGAATTTAGAATTGGAGAATATTGAAGAGCTGAAAACTTCGGCCAATATAAAAGACTCGGTTACCAAAGGGCTCTGGGATATCCGGAACGGGCGGTACATGAGCAACCGGCAAACCGACGCAGACATTGACAAATGGCTAAAGAAATAGTTTGGTCGGAGCAGGCAATTAATTCCCGGAAAAGTATTCTGAAGTATTGGGTTCTGAAGAATCAATCTGTTGCCTATAGCATTAAACTGGATGAACTTTTCAGGGAAGCGGTAACGCTTATTTCAAGATATCCTGTAATTGGAAAGCCAACAGATATAAAAAATGTACGTGCCAAAAAACTCCGCGACTACATTATTTTTTACGGGGAAGTGGATAATAAAATCCATATATTTTATATTTGGGATAATAGTAAAAAGGCGAGTGTGGTTAGTAGGTTGAGGGGGAGGCGGTAGGGTTCTTTTCAACACAGAGGGCACAGAGGAAAAGGAGTTTCACGGAGAATACATTTTAACTTTGTGTACTTTGTGAAAACTTGGTGTCCTTTGTGGTTAAATGTCTTACCACAAAGTTCACAAAGGAAAGGCACACTAAGGACGCAAAATTTTTCTCTGTGAACCTCTGTGGTTCTCTGTGCAACTCCGTGTAAGTGCTTTAAATTCTTACACAGAGGAGTATAGGAGTAAACAGCCTACACAGAGGTTTACAGAGAAAGGGTAGCCCGCCCCGCTATTCATCATTGGGCGTAGTCATTACATTTATCGTCATGAAGTAAGACGGGAGGCAAGGCAGGGGAGGGAGGGGGAAGCAAGGTTTGATAGCAAGTACAAGTGAGATATTAATTATTATATTTGCCAAATGTAAATTGTATTTAATAAAAATCTTAATTATGGCAGAGCAAGTAAGTAATTCAGTACAAACAGATCTTACAATAAGAAATGAGAGTATTCAGAGGATTTTTAGCTTTTATAAGAATGACCTTTTTTTTGTTAATAGAAGATATCAAAGAAAGCTAATTTGGACGATTGAAGAAAAACAGCGATTTATAGATTCATTAATAATAGGTCTACCTGTACCTCTTATCTTACTTGCTGAGAACAATATTCAAGGCAAAACTGCTTTTGAAATTATTGATGGAATGCAAAGATTAAATACTATAAATTCTTTTATTGAACAAGAATTTTCATATAACGGAGGATATTTTGACTTAAACACATTAGTCGAATCTAAATCGCTTCTAGATTCAGGCAAATTAATTCAGAAAGCACCGACATTGGAAAGAGCTATTTGTGAAAAATTCGCAAGTTATGTTCTGCCTATCTCTGTTTATGCTTTTACAGATCCTAAAAAGGTTGATGAGGTTTTTATTAGAATAAATAGCTATGGTAGGCACTTATCAAGACAAGAATTACGGGCAGCTGGAACTTTGGAAAGTTTTGGTGATTTAGTTCGGTTGGTTTCTTCAGAAATTAGAACGGATGTTTCTCATGACGACATATTGAATTTACGTCAAATGAAGGAAATCAGTATTACAAATGTTGGGCTGGAATATGGAATAAACGTTGAAAATATCTTTTGGGTCTCAAATAATATCATTACAAAGGAGATGGTAAGGGAATCTAGGGATGAAGAAATTGTCGCTGATTTACTCTCTGCTATTGCTTTTACAGTAATTCCAGGAACAAGTTCAAATATTTTAGATGAATATTACGGACTCAGAAGTAGTGAAAAATTGAATGAATTAGATTTAGCATTGAGAAAAGTAGGAGTACAAACATTGCATGATCAATTCATAACTATCTACAATGAGATTAGGCAAATTATCAAAATTTCCGAATCAAATTTTAGGGACTTATTATTCAATGATAATTCGACAAGAATTCCAAGATATTTTCAGGTGGTATTTTTAGCCCTTTATAAGTTAATTTATAGGGAAAATAAGGAAATAAATAGTTATTCCGAACTAATCGATAAAATGAAAGGACTGTCAGCTCACATAACAATTACTGAGGGCGGCAACTGGAGTTCTGCAAATAGGATTCAAAATGTTGATGCTGTTGCAGGAATAATTGGACAATGTTTCAAAAATAGAACGACAGATCCAGCAAAAGATAGGTGGCTAACTGAATTTGAATCGCTTCTTATGCAATCAAAAACTGAACAATATTCGTATGATTTTAAGCAGGGATTTACTAGATTAGATGCTAATAAGAAATTTGATCAAGACAGTTTTAATAAAATTATTCAAACACTAACCGCCATTGCAAATAATTCTCCTACAAGTAGTGGTTATGTGTGCGTGGGTGTTTCTGATAATATAAAAGAAGCACAAAGAATAAAAGAAATTTATGGTGTTGAATCAGAAAAATATAGAAACTTTTTTATTACCGGAATAGGGCATGAGATTGTTCCAATGGGATATAAAAATTTGGATGAGTTTTTCAGATTTATTATCCAAGGAATAAAAAGCCAACCAATATCTGAAGAAGCTAAAGACATGTTGTCCAGAAATATTAGAATAATTGATTATTTGGGAAAGGATGTGGTCGTTTTTAAGACCCAAGCAATATCATCACCAATGATTTATGATAAAAAGTATTATGTTCGTCACGGGGCGAACTTAGCTGAGGTATCGCCTGAGAATTATGCTCAATTCTTCCAATCATATAAGTTATAGCCATATTTCTCTCTCCTTTCACTTTTTTTCCTACCTTTGCAGCCCTTTTGAAAACCCTGACGATAAAATGTAAGGATTGATAAGGCAAACTAAGTCGTCCGGCAACGACAATAATAACCTTCCTGCTAAGCCGTATGCAGGAGTAACGGGATGAAGTAGAGCATTCGCACACTTCATACCAACAAACAACAAAATGTCAGAAACGACAACAGACACAGCAGAACACTTGCCAATCGTACCACCGGCAGAATCTACCGAGATTAACTGGGAAACCATTGGTAAAAAACAAGACAACTACAACTACGCAGAACGCGACAGGTTGTCAGCACTTTACGAAAAAACCTTAACCTCTATTGCCGAAAATCAGGTATTGGATGGTAAGGTGGTTGAAATGACATCGAAAGATGTGGTTGTCAACATCAACTACAAATCAGAAGGCGTAGTGCCACTTTCCGAATTCAGGTATAACCCTGATTTGAAAATCGGTGACACCGTTGAAGTATATGTAGAAAAACAAGAAGACAAGAATGGCACATTGCTCATTTCCCACAAAAAGGCTCGTTTTGTACGTGCCTGGGAACGTGTTAACAGCGCTCTTGCCACTTCCGAAATTATTAAAGGCCTCGTTAAATGCCGCACCAAAGGCGGTCTTATCGTTGATGTGTTCGGTATGGAAGCTTTCCTTCCGGGCTCGCAAATTGACGTTAAGCCTGTTCGCGACTACGATATTTATGTAGGTAAAACCATGGAGTTCAAGGTTGTGAAAATCAATCCTGAGTTCAAGAACGTGGTAGTATCGCACAAGGCGCTTATTGAAGCTGAAATTGAACAGCAAAAACAAGAAATCATTGCCAAGCTCGAAAAAGGCCAGGTACTGGAAGGTACCGTTAAAAACATCACCTCTTACGGTGTGTTTATCGACCTCGGCGGTGTTGACGGACTTATCCACATCACCGACCTTAGCTGGTTCCGTATTACCCACCCTGAAGAAGTGGTTCAAATCGGACAAAAAATACATGTTGTTATCCTCGACTTTGATAATGAAAAGAAACGGATTCAACTTGGCTTAAAACAATTGAGCGCTCACCCATGGGATTCTCTCAGCGCCGACCTTAAAGTTGGTGACAAGGTGAAAGGCAAAATTGTGGTTGTAGCCGATTACGGAGCATTTATTGAAATAGCGCCGGGCATCGAAGGACTTATCCACGTATCGGAAATGAGCTGGAGCCAGCACCTGCGCACCGCTCACGATTTCTTCAAGGTAGGCGACGAAACCGAAGCCGTAGTCCTCACCCTTAGCCGCGAGGAAAGGAAGATGACCTTAGGCATCAAGCAACTTACGCCAGACCCATGGAGCCAGATTATGGATAAATATCCTAAAGGTTCCAAGCATACCGGCACCGTTCGCAACTTCACCAACTTTGGCGTGTTTGTAGAACTGGAAGAAGGTATCGATGGTTTAGTGCATATCTCCGACCTGTCATGGACCAAGAAAATCAAGCATCCGTCTGAATTCACCAAGGTAGGTGACAAGCTGGATGTAACAGTTTTGGAAGTGAACAGCGAAAACAGAAGGTTGAGCCTTGGAGTTAAACAACTCGAAGAAAACCCATGGGATACGTTTGAAACCATTTTCACACTCGATTCTATACACAAAGGAACCATTACCAGCATGAATGACAAGGGCGCAACCGTAAACCTCCCTTACGGAGTAGAAGGTTTTGCACCAAGCAAGCATCTGATTAAGGAAAACGGAGTTCCTGCACGTGTAGAAGAGGCGTTAGACTTTAAGGTTATCGAATTCAATAAAGAAGCCAAGAAAATCATCCTTTCGCACTCACGCATTAAGGAAGATTCTTTAATTGAAGAAAAGGAAAATAAGAACAACGAGAAGCGTGCTGAAGCTAAAGACACCCGCAACGCGGTGAAGAAATTAGCTACCAACATTCAGAAGACTACCCTCGGAGACTTAGACAGCCTTTCGAACCTGAAAGACGAGATGACTAAGAACGAAGCTGCCGCCGACAAGAAAGCTGCCGATAAAAAGGCATCAGACAAGAAAGCAGCCGACGACGAAGCATCTGCAGAGAGTACAGAAAACAGCTAATAGCCGATAGCTAATAGCTTATAGCCTAAAGGTGGGTTCCGCAAGGAATCCACCTTTTTTTGTTCTATCCCTCGCCTTGTAGGAGAGGGCAGGGTGAGGTCTTTTGGGGTTGTTTTCGTCATGGCGAGGCTCTGCGAAGCCATCTTACTCAATCACTGTTCTAACTTTTATCTTTTCACTTTCTACTTTTCACTTATTTAGGGCGTGCCGGCTGATGAACAAGCCGTCGGGCTATACGCTGCAAGTCCTCGCTGAGGGTGCGGGCTTTCCACTGCTATCCCTCACGTGACTATGCTCAAGGGCTTTTGTGCTTATACACGCTATTGGGCTCCGTAGGAGCTATCTGTTTGTAGAAAATGGAAAACACACCTATTATATTGGCTCCGTAGGAGCCACCTGTTTGTAGCAAACCCAATTATGCGACCACCATCCGAGCTCCGTAGGAGCGACCTGTTTATTCAATCCACTCGAATAAATATTTCTCATCGTATTCTACATCAAACTTTTTCAAAAACTCCAAATATTCTTCTTTGAATGTCTTTTTCTTATGATGTTCTTCTTGATTTAAGATGTATTTAATAACTGTATCAATTTGACTTCTTGAATAAGAAAAGGCACCAAAGCCTTCTTGCCAATTGAATTTTCCTTGAAACCAATTAGTATCATTAATGAATTTGGAGGAACCCGCCTTTACATCCCTTGCTAAATCAGATATTGAGATATCTGGAGTTAATCCTACTAAGATATGCGTGTGGTCAGGCATACAAAAGATTGACAACATTTTCTGTTTACGCTTTTGAACAATGCCAGTAATGAATTTATGTAATTCCTCTCTATGCTGTTTGGGGATTAAGTTTGGTCGTCCTTTTACTGCAAAGACAATTTGAATATAGATTTGTGAATATGTGTTTGGCATAATTAAACAGGTCGCTCCTGACGGAGCTAAAATAGGGATTTATTTCTATTGTGCTACAAACAGGTGGCTCCTATGGAGCCGAAAAGGAATATAAGAAATCAAGGTACTTGTTGCACTTCGATTTCCTTAAGCCATTTCTTATTCAAATTTTGAATATCTAATTCATCCATTATGTAATAATCGAACCAACCCATCGATTCAGATATACCAAATAGTAATGACTTAGCTTCATTTTCCGAACCAAATTCATATTTTTTTACACTCATCGAAATTTCATCTTTTGTTAAAGCTCTTCCGTAATTTAAAGCATCAGCAACTTCTTTACCGAAGGCAATTCTTAAAGTATATCCTTTTGTTTTCATTTTATAAGAATATTTGATTGTGATTAGAGTATGTAGTGTTCAAAATTAAAAAATCTCTTAATTGCTTTCTATGGCAAAATTAAAATTTTACCAACAAATTTCACTATCATTGCAGTAGATTATCAAAATGAACAGGGCATATTACTCAGATACAATTATAAGTTTTCTTGATTCACCAAACGAACTTATAGTTGGGACGTTAGCAAGTGCAAATGAATTTGCACTTGAACAAACTCAAAGAGATGCGTGGACCGAAGAAATCAGTATACTTAAGGAGGTACTAAAAGGCTTTAATGGCAAAATATATTTCGAGTTTTCAATTCCTAGAATGGGAAAGAGAATTGATGTCCTACTACTCATTAATCATATTATTTTCGTTTTGGAATTTAAAACTCAAGGAAAGGAATATAATTCAAACGCCATTGAGCAAGTTTGGGATTACGCATTAGATCTTAAAAACTTCCATGAAACTAGCCACAATAAACTAATTGTGCCAATTTTGATTGCTACTAAGGCTAAAGATTCATTATCTGTTTTTTCGCTTACAGCGGATGAAGATAAAATAGTTACCCCTATTTCTTGCTCTGTTGGACAATTACATAATCTTATTATCAAAGCTCTTGAATTTGCTGATGGGGAAACCATAAACCATTTTGATTGGGAAGGCGGGCGATATTCTCCAACACCAACTATTATAGAAGCTGCCCTCGCCTTGTATAAAGGTCATTCAGTTGCGGAAATTTCACGAAAAGATGCAAGTGCGAATAAATTAAATATTACAACGAATGCTATTTCAGATTTAATTTCATATTCCAAACAAAATTCACGTAAATCAATTTGCTTTGTTACTGGAGTCCCCGGGGCTGGCAAAACATTAGTTGGACTTAAAATAGCAACTCAGCATAATGACCCTTCAAATGAACTTCATAGTGTTTTTCTTTCTGGGAACGATCCATTGGTAAAAATTCTTTGTGCTGCATTAGCAATGGATAAATATGATAATGATAAGAAAAAGGGTAAGAAAACAACAAGGAAGGAGGCACTTCATACTGTAAAGGCATTTATCCAAAATGTACATCATTTTAGAGATGAATGTTTAAAAGATGAAAACCGACCACCCATTGAGCACGTAACTTTATTTGATGAAGCTCAGAGGGCATGGAATATAAAGCAAACTTCTAGCTTTATGACGAGAAAGAAAAATAAACCTGACTTCAATCGCTCTGAATCTGAATTTCTAATTTCATGTTTAAACCGCCATGAAGATTGGGCTGTTATTGTTTGTCTTGTTGGTGGAGGACAGGAAATTAATACTGGCGAAGCAGGGATTAATGAATGGATTGAATCAATAATAAAATCTTATAGGGATTGGGACGTTTATATTTCGCCAAACTTATTGGATGAAGAATATATATCCGAGAAAATCGTAAAAGATTTACAAAGCCATTCAAATGTTTTTTATAAACCCGAACTACATCTTGCAGTTTCTATGCGTTCATTTCGAGCTGAGCATGTTTCAAGATTCATTAAGAATACACTCGATTTAAAAGTGGAAGAAGCAAAGGAAACTTTAACGAAAATAAAAATTAAATATCCAATTGTTATAACTCGCGATTTAGATAAAGCAAAAAAATGGCTAAAGACCAAAGCAAGGGGTTCCGAACGATATGGAATTGTGGTATCTTCCCAAGCCGAAAGACTCAAACCGCTGGCTATTGATGTAAGGTCGGATATGGATCCTGTTAATTGGTTTCTAAAACCTAAAGAAGATGTTAGATCATCATTTTATCTGGAAGATGTCGCAACAGAATTTGATGTTCAAGGCTTGGAACTTGATTGGGTATGTGTTACATGGGATGCAGATTTTAGATATACTCCTAATGGATGGATTCATAAATCTTTCAGAGGGAGTTACTGGACGAATATCAAAAGTGAAGAAAGAAAGAATTACCTTAAAAACGCATATCGTGTTCTTCTAACAAGGGCGAGACAAGGAATGGTAATCGTTGTTCCTTCTGGTGATCCAGAAGATCCGACTAGAGACCCAGCTTTTTACAACGATACCTATGAGTACCTAAAGGAAATAGGGCTGCCCGTAATCTAACGTACTCCCATAAAACTCCTGTTTTCCGAGTAAATCCGCGAAAATCCGTCAAATCTGTGTCATCCGTGCTCTATTTTTGTAAACTGTCCAATATTTGGTTGCTATTAGCTAAATAAAAAACCACCACTGAAACCACTGACAGACAAAGTGTTGCGCCATATTAATTAAAAATCAATCTGTTAACTAGGGAAGCCATAGCCGTTTTTAGCCGTTTTTTTTTACATGCCCCAAAAAATTAGGAATAGACATAGTGGTAAAAGTATTTCCTTCCAATTCGAAAAAAATAAGTACTTTTGACTTTTGATGAAGCGGAAAGTATTACTCTCACAAAAGCAACTCGAACTCACGCTCGACCGTCTTTGCCACCAGTTAATAGAAAACCACGACAATTTTAAAGATACTGTAATTATTGGGCTGCAGCCCCGTGGCATCTATTTGGCCCGAAGGATGCAAAAGAAGCTGAGTGCGCTACTGAAAGGCGTAAAAATACCTTACGGCGAGATTGACCCTACTTTTTACCGCGACGACTTCCGTACCAAGGGGCATCCTATATCGCCCAGCAGCATGAACATGGACAATGTAACGGTGGAAAACAAAAATGTAATCCTGGTAGACGATGTGCTGTTTTCGGGGCGTACCATACGTGCAGGCTTAGATGCCCTGCTCGATTTCGGACGGCCCAAAAAAGTGGAACTGCTGGTGCTTATAGACAGGCGTTTCAGCCGTCATCTGCCCATCCAGCCCGATTATGTGGGCAAACGGGTAGATACCATTGTATCGCAAAATGTAAAAACTGATTTGAAAGAAGCAGGGGATAAAACGGACGGGGTGTGGCTGACGGAGAGTGAAAAGTAAATAGTGTAAAGTAGAAAGTAAAAAGTAGAAAGTGAAGAACAAAAGTAACGACATGCACATAGAGCCGCTTTCCCCACTTGGGGAAAGGACGGAATGGGGCAAAGAGTGAAGAACGATGAAAAATTTAAATTTGTAATTATATGAAATCAGCGTTAAGTGTCAAGCATCTGGTAGGAATTAAAGACTTAACGCTTAGCGATATTGAACTTATTTTCGCTACCGCCGACAATTTCAAATCTGTTATCAACCGTCCCATTAAAAAGGTGCCATCGCTGCGCGATGTGACCATAGCCAACATATTTTTTGAGAATTCTACCCGCACCCGCATCTCCTTCGAGCTGGCTGAACGCCGCCTCTCGGCCGATGTACTTAACTTCTCCGCGTCGGCATCGTCGGTAAAGAAGGGCGAAACGCTGATAGACACGGTGAAGAACATCCTCGCCATGAAAGTAGATATGGTGGTGATGCGCCACTCCAGCGCGGGTGCCTGCAAATTCCTTGCCGATAATATTGATGCGGTAGTTGTAAACGCCGGCGACGGTACCCACGAACACCCTACGCAAGCTTTGCTCGATGCTTTCTCGATACGCGAGAACTTAGGAAATGTGAAAGGAAAAAAGGTGGCAATAGTGGGCGATATTATGCACTCGCGGGTTGCACTTTCGAACATTCTTTGTCTGCAAAAATTAGGCGCAGAGGTAATGGTGAGCGGCCCGCCAACACTGATACCAAAATATATCTCGGCTCTCGGTGTAAAAGTAGAATACGACCTTATGAAAGCTCTCCAATGGTGCGATGTGGCAAATATGCTGCGCATACAGTTGGAAAGGCAGGATATAAAATACTTCCCGTCTACACGGGAATACTCGATGCAATACGGGCTAAACAAGCAACGCCTTGACTCGCTGAAAAAGAAAATCCTGATTATGCACCCGGGGCCTATCAACCGCGGGGTGGAAATAACCAGTGATGTTGCCGACTCCGACCAATCTATTATCCTCGACCAGGTGGAAAATGGGGTTGCAATCAGGATGGCGGTGCTTTATTTGCTGGCTGCGAAGACGCAGGA
>DATHOL010000461.1:0-2968 GCA_035484895.1 Bacteroidia bacterium
CAATGGTGGGGAAATCCGCAGCGGCTACCCATGAACCGGGGCTTGTATTACCCGAAGGGGTATAAATTGCATTATGCGGCGTAGCTCCGAAGAAAATAGCTTTTCCGTTGGGAAGCATAAACGCAGAGCCCGCCTCCTCTCCAAACGGATCGTAAAGGCTTACCGGAAGGTTGGCATCCCTGACCCAAGTGTTGGTTGCAGAAATATATCGGCATGAACTGTCGGTACCTAAACCTACGTAGAGAATACTATTATCAGGCAGTTTGAGCCATTGCGATTCATCGTGGTTAAGGGGACTGTTCGGGCCGACGCTGTATAAATTGGTAGTAGGGTTATAATAAAGGATATTATATCCATTGGTAACTGAACAACAGCCTCTCGGGGCGAGACCCACCTGGGGGCCTTCCAGTACCCTTCCATCAGCCAATATTTCGGAGTTGCCGTCATCCAGTCCTATCATCTTTTGGTGAATTAAACCTGCAGGTGTAATATTTGGTACCGGCCCGCAAAGAGACCATGAATTGGCAACCGGGTCATATATTTCTCCGGCGCTGTCGCCATGCCCATACTCGCCACCGGCTACATAGACTTTGCCGCTTGGCAACACCTGCGACGAAAAAAACAAACGGTCATAGGTATTGGATGCTATTGTTGCCCATGTACCGTTTACATAGCTTCCACTGGCATTGGGGGTAAGTTTGTCCCAGCCGGTTCCTTCACCTCCGCCGGTTTGGGTATGGCAAATTACAGTTCCATCGGTAAGCAGTAACATTACCCCCTGGTTTTTATCGGGAGCCAGGTTTGTTACTTGTGTCCATGTTCCTGTTTGGGCTTTCACGAAGCCTATTGTAATGAACTGAAGTGAAATTGCGAGAAGTAATGTTTTTTGTAAATGTATTTTCATGGGAGGTAATTGGTATTTTTTTCAAATGTATTAAAATTTCATTTGATATCATACTCCCATTCCGAAGGTGTTAATAAAACCCTCTATAAGTTAGTAACTGAGATAGATTTCAACTATACTATATATTATAAAATTTAGATAACTATATACGGTTAGGGAGAGAGTTACGTATGTTATTGACAATGTAATAGTATACATTTTGCCCCTAAGGGTTAGTAGTCACCATATATATTAGAATTACTTACTTAAAAACCCTTTAATAGTTCTTATAGTATTACTGTGGCATGTTCCAAAAGAAAACTTAATATTTGCCAATTCTATTTCTTCGATTCTATCAAGAACTATTAATGATTCACAGTCAAGATTCATAGCCGCAATTTCTTGGCTATTTTCCTTTATCAAAATAGTGTCTTTATAGTTAGGCGCTTGATGTACTTGGCTAGTAATAGCACATACTCTTAGTTTGTTAACTAAGACTGCGAGAACAATAGCTGGTTTAGGGCTATAACTTTTTTTATTTTCCTGATTCGGGAATTTGGATACAAAAACTACATCCCATTTTTTATAAGTCAAAGCCTTTTTCTTTTGCTATGCGCTTGTAGAGTTTATCATATGCACCGTCTTCATCTTCCCCCCAAACTTCTTCCAATCTACTTAATGCGGCTTCATTTAGAGACAGTTTAACCGAGGCAGATAAACTCGTTCTTGTTTTGTTGATTTTTTCTACAAATTCTATTTTGTAGTTTACTCTCATTGTGCTTGTAGGAGGAGGTGGCATAATCATGTTTGTGTCATTTTTTTGAAGGGAAATAAGTCTCATGCTCTTTGATTTTAGTTTCAAGAAAATTTTTTAAGTCCTTAATAACTTCAATATCAAAATATGTCCCAAATTCTATTTCTCTAATTATTCCGTCTTTAGAATCTTCGCTTACTTTAGTTAATGGTCCAAGCTTACCTTCTTTTGTGATAGTATGCTCCTCACATTTAGGAATAGCTAATCTCTCTCCGTAAAAATTCAGACTAACTTTACCCTTTGGCGTTAGTCCTCCAAATAAACCATCAACGTGAATTTCACGATATAATGGATTCTTTTGATAGTGTATGTTTACTTTATCTTTTTTCGGTTTCGCCATGACCTAAGGCTTTTTAAAGAGCTGCAAAGGTAGATTTATTCCGGATACGACTGTAATTTAATTTTTTTATCTTTATTCTACACGCAAAATTATAGTAGAACGCCACATAAAATACAAGACGTAAATTAAGTAATGAATATTTTATTAACACTCAATGCAAAGGTACATCCAAAAAACAAAACCCTATAAAAGCCATTGGCTTTTATAGGGTTTTCAAATTTACCTAAACACAATCAATGACTTATACCTATACCTATGGCAATAAAGCACCTGTACCCGAAAAGTTACACTTCGTGGGAAAGTAACCTTTTAAGCTTTGCTTAACAATAAGCCGATATAAGCCCAGTCCAATGTAATAACCGTAGGGGTTGACCCATGTGTCAACCCTAAGAACCAATTAACCGTGCGGGTTGACATATAGGAACCAATTGACCGTGCGGGTTGACACCCGGGTCAACCCCTACAATACCATTACGTACAATTATTTTTATTTGCCAGTGGGCATCCGACAAAAAAAGGAGAACATTTCTGTTCTCCTTTTTTGTTTGTATTTGTACCGGAAAGGTTTAAAACCATTCCCTGCAAAATGCACTAATTCGTCTTCACCACTTTCTTCTGGCTTACCAAATTACCGTCTTTATCTAATATGCGTATTAAATAAATTCCATTTGGTTTGTCAGAGATATTAATGTTGAATGTCGGATTTTGAATGTTGGATTGCGAATACACTTTTTGTCCAAGCATATTATAAATCTCCACTGACAACTGCCCACTGTTAACTGATGACTGTATGGTAAACTGTCCGTTGTTCGGATTAGGATACAGGCTGATGTTATCAATAGTTGGGCAGCAGGTAGCCGGTGCCGGTGATTCAACATCCTCTTTCAATGCCCCGGGACAAGCAACAACTACACTATTGGTGGCATTACAA
>DATHOL010000462.1:0-2691 GCA_035484895.1 Bacteroidia bacterium
GGAGATAACGGTGTTACACCATCGCTGGTACTCATCCATTTTTCCACATCATAATGATAATATTGTTTGCTCCATAATAAACCTGCAAAAGCCTGGCGCTGAATATTGGCCATGTCTTCATTGGTGCCCGGAGGAAGTATCGATTGATAAAATTCGTCGGCTTCTTTTTTTCTCAGGTCAAATATTGTTTCAAAGCCTTCAGCAAAAGGAAGATCGGTTGCAGTATTAGTTAAACGTAAATAAATTTGTTTGGAAGAATTGCCATCGACCGTTAACCTGTAAACAGGCGCCACTTTAGTGCCTTCCTTTTTTTTGATGAGCGCATCGGTATTTTTTCCTGATATGATCGCATCGTGAAAAGCATCTTTTACATAAGGCGTAACATTTGTTCTGCCTAAAACACGTTCCGTATTGGTCTCGTTTTCCGTAATTAATATTTGCCCCGCACCTTTAAAATATAAATGATGTTCACCGATAGGTTCGTGTGTAGTTTTTAATTCTGTGTTGCTGATCCACTGAATAGATGGCTTTGCAGTGGAAGAATCAAACTGCCATCTGTTTCTAAACCATAGGGTAGGCAGTACCGTTATTGGCGCTGCATCCGAGCCACGGTTGACAATATCTATTTTAATAAAAATATCTTCGCTGTTGTTCTTTGCATATTCTACATATACATCGAAATATTTATTATCCTTAAAAACGCCGGTATCCAATAATTCATACTCCGGCTCATTTTTTGAAAGGCTCCTGTTCTTATTAATGATATCCTGGTAAGGAAATGCCTGCTGCGGATATTTATACATGTACTTCATGTAATAATGCGTGGGAACATTATCGAGGTAATAATATAATTCTTTTACATCCTCACCATGGTTACCCTGGCCATTCGATAAGCCGAATAAACGTTCTTTTAATATCGTATCTTTTCCGTTCCACAAAGCAACAGAAAAGCAAAGGTTTTGCATGTAGTCTGAAATGCCTGCCAGTCCATCTTCTCCCCATCTGTATACACGACTGCGCGCCTGGTCATGCGAAAGATAGTTCCAGGCATCTCCGCCCGCACTGTAATCTTCCCTCACTGTTCCCCATTGCCGCTCACTTAAGTAAGGCCCCCATTTTTCTAACGGAATCTCCTTTTCTTTATTCTCTTGAATGCGTCTATGCTCTGCCGTTATATTTTTATCGCTCATAAATTAACCATTGGTTGAAAATCCCGGATATAAAGTCATACCACCATCACAAAAAATAGTAGCACCGGTAATATAATCAGATTCGTCACTTGCCAGCCAGGCCGCTAAGTTACCAATATCTTCGGGTTCTCCAATCCGATTATAGGGTATTAATGTCAGCAGACTATTCAGCGCATCGGGTGTACTCCAAGCCGATTTATTAATAGGTGTTTGAATGGCACCCGGCGCAATGCTATTGATCCTTATTTTTTTAGGCGCCAATTCCTGTGCCATGCTTTTCATCAACATCATGATGCCGCCTTTGCTCGTTGCGTAGTTTACATGGCCGCCCCATGGAATAACTTCATGTACGCTGCTCATACAAATGATCTTTCCTGCAGCACGACTTCTTTCAGGCACAATTCCCCTGCGTATAAATTCTCTTGCCGCTTCACGCGCGCATAAAAATTGCCCGGTAAGGTTTACATTGATCACCAATTGCCAATCAGCCAGACTCATGCTTTCAAAAGGAGAATCTTTTTGAAGCCCGGCGTTGTTCACCAAGATATCGATCGTGCCAAATGCTTTATACATTTCCTGGAACATTGATTGTACCTGCGCCTCGTTACTAACATCAGCTTGCAATGCAATAGCATTACCGCCATTGGCTTTTATTTCGTCTACTACAGCTTGTGCGTCTTCAGGATGCGTTACGTAATTGACAACTGTATTAGCGCCTTCATTTGCTAACGCGATGGCGACAGCCTTACCAATGCCGCTGTTCGCACCCGTGACCAATGCAGATTGGCCCTTTAATTTTGGATTGGGATTCATTTGAATTTATTTTGTTAGAGTGTACTATAAAAATCTATTTCATTCTTTCCAGTAAATGATCACCTACACGTAAGGCATTAGCCATGATCGTTAGTGAAGGGTTCACGGCTCCGATCGATGGAAAAAAACTGCCATCTACAATATATAGATTATCTACTTCATGCGCTTTACAATTTGTATCCACTACAGAATTTTTTGGATCTGTGCCCATCCTTGCCGTGCCAACCTGGTGCGCTATTCCTGAAAGCGGGATCCTTTTGCGAACGTTCACACCATAATGAAGAAAGCTTTCTGCCGCATCTATTTTAACCAACACTTCTTTCCATGTTTTGATCAGCCTATTAAAACCTTCTGTATTATTTTCTTTGTAATCCAAATGAGTTTGTCCGTTGATGACGCGTACCCTGTTATCAGGATCGGCAAGATCCTCGCCAGTCATCCACCAATCTACTGAATGGCTTGCCATTTCATCTAACACCAGGTTCGGTGTAAAAAAAGGAGCATCAGGCTCTAATTGAAACCTGTCTGATTTACCCAGCATTTGCACATGTCCCATGGGAAACTGGTAATCTTTATCTCCCCAGTAATAATCATTTACCGCTAAGGTTTTTTGAAATTTTGTCGGATTCGGTTTACTGCTGATCGCCAGCATGGCTTCATTTAAATGTTTCATGAAATTTCTGCCGAC
>DATHOL010000463.1:0-11825 GCA_035484895.1 Bacteroidia bacterium
TGCAAATCTAAACAATGAAGGAGTATGTAGTAATGCCATGGCAAGGATTTGATAGTAAACTATAAGCCCTTTAATGCAAACGGATTAATGCAATGTTGCCTTTGCTTCCCGCCAGCCATAAGGCTTTACCCGAAGCGGAAAAACGAAGGGTATTAAATTTCAAAGCTTCCCCCGATTTATCTTTCAGTTCAGTGATTTTTCCGCTTTGAATATTGCATTTGAATGTTCCGTCTTGCCCTGTAATATAAAATTCAGCAGCATTCCTAAACTGCACACAAGAGCCGAAAATTGGCTTTTTACTTTTGATGGGCATCCATGTCTTACCCCCATCGTGTGTTAAGGCAAGACAAATAACAGATGTATCTGATTTTACATAATTGCCGCCCGCAATTATCCCGGTTTTCTCATTTAAAAAATCAATGGAAAAAATACCTGTCATTTGCTCTCCCTGCGGCAATGGAGATTCATACGCTTCAAAATGATTGCCATTATCCACAGAATGAAAAACGCGGGCATGCATTCCGCCCGTAGCAAACCACACATTGTTTTTATACACTGCAATATTCGAATTGCTGGCGGCAAAACATGCTTCTCCTTCTTTAGCGCGGGGGATATTCGCACAATCTACTTTCTTCCAGGATTCACCGCCATCTTTAGTTTTAATAAGCAGGCAACATCCGTCTTTCGGGTCAGCAATCGCAATTCCATTTTCAGCATTGTAGAATTTCATGCAATCAAAGAAAATGTCTCTATCGGCATTTTTGAAAACCAACCTCCAGGTTTTCCCTTTATTGGTTGTTTTGAAAAGATATGCCGGCGAGGCAACACTTAAAAGCAACACGGTGGAATCATTCAAAACCGCTATCGACCGAAACTGCGGATATACTGTATCCACTTTAATGGAATCTATATGCCAGGTCCTTCCCCCATTTTCGGTATATCCCCACACACCGTGATTGGCAGCAAACCAAGCTTTCGCTTCACCTATAACCTGCAGTGCGCGTATACTAAGGCTTGGAGGGGCATTAAAATATTGAACAGCATAAGCAGAATCTGTCTGGGCATGAATATTCGCGAAGAAAATAATGGAAATAAACAGAAGAAAAATATTTTTTTTCATATTACCAATTGAAATAAGACACTTGTACTATTTCCCTGCTGGAGCCGTAAACAAAACCTTAAAAGCATTATATATAGCCTGCTCTGAAATAGTGGCATGGTTTTCATCAGGTAAATAATCAAAATAGACTTTTACGTTTTTGCTTTTTGTCGTTTTCAGCTTGTCGGAAAGCGCTTTAGCCTCTTCTATCATACCATGGGGAGTGGTAACAGGTGCAAGCCCTTCCTTACCTACTCCAATATAAATATCTGTTTGGGCTTTATAGGTATCATTTAAAATATCAGGATTTAGCTTTAGCAGCGAAGCATTATCCCACCATAAACTTGGGCTGATAATAATATATTTATTAAAAAGTGAAGGGTGTTTTAATACAATTTCAGCTGCCAGCAATCCGCCTAACGATTCACCGATCAGAGTTTTCGAGGCGTTTGTTTTATACTTGCTGTTAATGTATGGCTGCAATTCCTTTTCAATAAATGCAATAAACTTATCGGAATGGCCCGATGTTGGGCATAGTTTTTTATCTTCATCAATAGTTGAAGGAAATGTAAAATCGCGCTTTCTGTCTGTGTTGGCAATACCCACAACGATAGTTGGAGGCATATAATTTACCCATGGGAAACTACAAAACTGAACCTGTCCGACAGTATGTATAAAGTCTTCATCGGCTGAGCCATCAAGCAAATAAATAACAGGATAGCGGTTAGTATCGTTTTTACTGTATCCATCGGGAAGGTAAATATTAATGGTTCGCTTTTCACCTAACTGAACGGATTGAATTGTTTCAATTCGTCCCAATATAAAAGGCTTGCTGCTATCGGACTGGGCAAATAAAACTGCGCTGCTAAAACACAGTACGATGAATAATATTTTACTTTTCATAGGTTTTGTGTATAGAATTTACACAAAAATAAAAAGTGTTTTCATACAAACTTGCGTTATGTATGAAAACACTAAAAAAATCAGCAGGCTAAACTTATGCCTGCTTCAGCAATTGTATTTCGCAATTTATTCTGACTTCATCGCTTACCAGCAAACCGCCTGCTTCCAGGGTAGCGTTCCAGTTAAGTCCCCAGTCTTTACGGTTTATTTTTCCATTAATGCTGAATCCTGCTTTTTCATTTCCCCAAGGGTCTTTCATAACGCCCCCGAATTCCACGTCCAGCTTTACCTGCTTGGTGATGCCTTTAATAGTTAAATCGCCATATAGTTTATAGCTTCCGTCGTTATCCACCTTTTCGTAGGTATTGCCTGTAAAAGTAATTTGCTTGTGGTTTTCCACATCAAAAAAATCAGCGCTTTTCAAATGCCCGTCGCGCTTTTCATCACCTGTGCTGATAGATGCAGGATTAATCCAAAAATCCACTTCAGCAGTCATAAAATCTTCGCCGGTAGTATAAATGCTTGCGCCAAATTCTTCAAACACACCTGATACATTAGTTATCATAAGGTGTTTTATTTTGAAGGTTACTTCACTATGAGCAGGGTCAATGCCCCATTTTGTTTTTGTTTCTGTTGTGTTTTCCATTTTTTGTGAATTAATTACTTAATGATGATGATGCAAAAGTACTCCATATCCTGACGAACCATCTTAATATAGATTAAGAAATTAAAAAAAACGGAAATTTTATTTCCAGTTGCAATATTCAGAAGCAATCTTCGCTTCAAAAACATCGAAGCGCCTGTTAAGTTTTTCTTCCAATGCTGCTTTTTCACTTTTTTTCAGAAAAGAATATTCAATACTATTGTAAACAAATGACTTAATTTGGCTATATGTAAAGTGGTACCTGGAAGCAAGCAATACATATTGTGATGTTAAATTGTTCCGTGAAACTCCGGCATCGTCGGTAGAAATAACCACAGGCACTCCGGCATCATTATACAGATTAATCGGATGGTCAGTGCCCTTCACGCCTAAAATAAATTCATTGCTTGAAAGATTAATTTCAACAGCAATGGAATCACCTTTCATTCTTTTCAATATTTCCGGCGCTTCTGTTTCATAAGGCATATCAACGCCATGGCCAATCCTGTTAGCATTCGCAATAAAAACTGCATCGTGAATATGATAGGTCAAATCTTGCGGTTTAACCATACCCATGCATAATTCACCGGCATGCAAGGCAGTTTTAACGGTTGTGAATCTTCTTTTAAGGAAACGGAACATTTGCATGTGCAGCCAATAGTCGTGCATGGAAACATAATCATTCTCGGGGGCTACAATATTTACCCCAACCAACAACGATGATTTATCGCGCGCAGCAGCGTCAAAACAGGCATACAGCATCGCAAAAACATGGTCGGGAGGCAATGTCCTTAAACCGTAGGCCTGAAAGCGCATGGTGAAATCGGAATCATCAATTCCTGCGTGATAACTATGCAAACTATCCAGGTAATCTGCAATTGTTTTATCATACGACGGCTCCGACTTGACAGATTGCGCCAGCATACTGAATATCTGATAAAGACGCGTAGTGTCCTGCTTATTTTGATAACTAACCAATGAATCTATTAAGCTTTGACGGCATTGAACTGCAACTTGCGGAAAATTCAGCATAGTTTCAATGTATTGCACATTCTCCTTTTTAGCTTCCTCTTTTATTTCTGCCAAGCCTGCCCGGCAATTATCAGACGCTATTTTAATAAAATAGGGAAATGTATGGAAGAAGTGCAAATCAGGCGGGCCCTGAAGATGAAAATTATTGGAGTAATCCGCATCCGACCATTCCTGCAATAAACCACGGTAAAGAGCAGTATTTTTCTCTAACGAATCGATGCTTATGCCATCGTTATCGAACATAAATGTTTTGGCATTCACACGTAATTTCCCACTCTTTGCCAATTCCAAATATGTTTCTACATATAATGCTCCGGAATAATGGTGGTGCAGGTCTCCGCCCTTGGGCATTTGCGTAAAGAAGAAAGCCAACTTGGCATTGTCTCCTTCTCTTTTTATGGTGTTAAAATATTGCTCTGTTATTTCTCTATTCCTGTTCCTGTTATTGCATGATGTTATAATTATAGCAGCAACCAGGACACCTAAGAGAGGTCTGTATTTTATAATCATCCGCAGTTATTATTTTTCAAGTTAAAAAGCACCCTTACCCGTTCTCCTCTCCCGGCTGGAATAAATCCTTTTCAGAGAACATAGATCCTAACAGGTCTTTAAATTGTATGCTGCGCTCAAGGCTATTCTTACCGATTAACGAATGTTCCGCTAAAGCGAATAAAACAAACTCCATCATCACAGCTTTTTCTATTTTATCTAAACGTGGAACAAATGATTCCACTAAATCATCAAGGCCCGGAATGCTTTTCAACGTGCTGATATAATTTTCATCGGTATCTAAAAAGAGGCAATCGACTGTGTTTCCATCGCTGAACCAACCAATAATTCCCTGGTAAGGGCTTATCTGTTTTTTCTTTTTTAATTTACCGGGGTCGGGGAATATGCCTAAAAATTCATTGCGTATGGCTTTACCAAGCAGGTTTTGCGCTACTATGGCCGCACCTTCCTGTTCGCCTTCATACACTAATTCAATTTTGCCGTTTACGGAAGGAATAACCCCGTACAAATCCACTATACGGGTGAAAGTCTTTTTTTCATTATTAAGGAGCATTCTGCGTTCCGCCGTGCTTACCAGATTTTCATACGCTGATATAGTAAGGCGTGCGGAGACACCACTTTTGCTGTCTACAAATTCGCTGTCGCGGGCTTCAAATGCTATGCGTTCAATCAACGTTGCTACCAGCTCCCCTACCCGAACATTTTCTTTTTGGTCTTTACTCAACTTTGCTTCCTGTGCAGTAATCTGTTTCGATAGCTGAATATTTTTAGGATAGTGCGTTAAAATCTGGCTTCCTATACGGTCTTTCAAAGGAGTTACAATACTTCCGCGGTTAGTATAATCCTCCGGATTAGCGGTAAAAATAAATTGAATATCCAAGGGAATGCGCAACTTAAATCCCCGTATCTGAATATCTCCTTCCTGCAAAATATTGAACAAGGCAACCTGTATGCGCGCCTGCAAATCGGGCAATTCATTAATTACAAATATGCTTCGGTTGCTGCGGGGAATAATACCATAGTGCAACACTCTTTCGTCGGCATAACTTAATTTAAGGTTTGCCGCTTTTATAGGATCTACATCCCCAATTAAATCCGCCATAGAGACATCGGGCGTTGCCAGTTTCTCTACGTATCTTTCCGAGCGGTGAAGCCAGGCAATGGGAGTGGCATCCTTTTTCTCAGCAACCAAGTTTTTAGCAAATGTGGAGATAGGATTCAGCGGGTCGTCATTCAGTTCGCTGCCTTCCACAAATGGAATATATTCGTCCAGCAAATCGGTGAGTTGGCGGGCAATGCGCGTTTTGGCTTGCCCGCGCAAGCCAAGTAAATTTATATTGTGCCGGGATAAAATTGCTCTTTCCAATTCAGGAATTACAGTGTCTTCGAAGCCAATAATGCCTTTGAAAATATCCTCTTTCTTCTTAATCTTTTCAATGAGGTTATCGCGCAACTCATCCTTTATCGGCTTAGCTTTATATCCCTCTTTCTTCAGCTCTCCTAATGTATTAACTAATTTCATAAATATTTTTATTTAAAACTTCTTTTTTTATTCCGTTCAAAATCTTCAAAAATAAACTCACCCAGCCCCTGCAAAGAGGTATAGAAAGCTTTGCCATTATTGGCTTCGGTAAAGTCATGTACAAACTCCTGCAACCAGGGATCCTCAGCCAGCATAAATGTAGTGATAGGTATCCGTAACCTCCGGCAACTTTGGGCAAGTGTCAGGCATTTGTTTAGTATTTTCCTGTCAAGGCCAAAACTGTTTTTATAATACTCACCATGTTCAATGATGCAGGTAGGCTTTCCGTCGGTAATCATAAAAATTTGCTTGTTGGCATTTTTCCTGCGATGCAGCAAATCCATAGCCAATTCTATACCTGCAACCGTATTGGTATGGTAGGGGCCAACCTGCAAGTAAGGCAGATCCTTCACTTTTATTTCCCAGGCATCATCGCCAAAAACTATTATATCGAGGGTGTCCTTCGGATATTTGCGTTTGATAAGTTCCGCTAAAGCCATAGCTACATTCTTTGCAGGGGTAATGCGGTCTTCTCCATACAGAATCATAGAATGGGAAATATCAATCATCAACACCGTTGAGGTTTGTGTTTTATGTTCCTTTTCCCTTACTTCCAAATCATTTTCGGTAATCGAGAATTCCCCAATGCCGTTATTTATCTGGGCATTTTTCATACTCTCGAGCATGGCAATCTGATCGAGCGTATCGCCAAACTGAAAGGGCCTCGAGTCGCTGCTGACCTCATCGCCCAGGCCTGTATATTTTGTAGAATGGTTACCGGATTTACCTTTTTTAAGTTTCCCGAAAATCTTTTCCAGGGCTTGCTGCCGGATAGCTTGCTCCGTTTTAGCAGTTATTACAATGCCTCCCCCACCCGGTTTATCATCACGGATATATCCCTTATCTTTTAAATCCTGGATAAAATCACCTATACCATAATCGGGCTCGGTTAATTTATACTCCTTATCCAGTTCAGTAAGCCAGGCAATGGCCTCGTTAAAGTCGCCATTGGTGTAGGGCAACAACTGCTTAAAAATCTTAAACAACCTGTCGAAAGGAGTTTGATCGGGTTTATTATAGTGTGTAAATCGGTAGCCTAACATAGGTTTAATAAGGTGTAAATTTAGGCATTAAATTCGGGCAATATAGAGAAGGACACCCAAATGTATAAAATTGATTTAAGTGAGTGCGTAAGTTATGGTACTTTTTAAGGCACTTATAAGGAAGCCACCAATTTATTGTATTCACTATGTGAACCAATCCAAAACCAAATTACTGTGTTGCCTTCCTTCACCCCTATTGCTCTATATGATAAGGTAATTCTGATAGAATAAATCTGATTAGCGGCATTAATCTGTTTAAAATACAAAGCAAGGTGATTCAAACCCTTTTTTCAGATGGCGTATGCCTTTTTTGCCCGTGCCTGAATATGTTCAGGCAATTTTTCGTAAGCGGCACGAAACCTTTCCGTAGTTACAGAATTCATTTAAACTTAAGCGGCTGGGTTTTTCCTTTACGATATTCTGCCAGAGCTTCTGAAGCAAGGCTTGAAAGCGCCTTTTGAGATTTGCTGTAAGATTTTTGCCAATCCAATTCCTCCTTCAACATAAATGCAATTGCATCCTGCTCTTCAGTTGGAAGGTGGTTAATCTTCGATAATACTTTTTCTAATGCCAAAGTCATAGTACTTCTTTTACACAAAGATAATGTATTTTATTTTCAGGATGAAGGAAATAATAATGCACATCTTTTTTCATTAAATTCCGGAATGCGAAGGAGGAATGTCCTTTTTAATAAAGAACCTTCATATCTTCTTCAGTCAATTTAATATCGGCAGCTTTCAGGTTTTCTTCCAAATGTTTTAATGATGAAGTACCGGGTATAGGCAATATCAATGGGGACCGATGCAACAACCAGGCAATATTTACCTGCGCTTCGGTAGCATTGTACTTTTTTGCAATTGGGGAAATACGGCTGTCCTTTTTTGGCAACGATTGAAATAATGAGAAATAAGGCACTAACGGAATTCCATTTTTATCACATATATCAAGCACTTCATGACCACCGCGGGTTTCTCCGCCGTGGGCAAGTTTTACCGAGGTACGTTGCGCATGGCCAAACATGTTTTCAACTGTGGCTATAGGCCCCATCTTTATCGCAGTTTCTAATTCTTCTGGGCTTACATTGCTTACACCCACGTGCAATATCTTTCCTTCTTTTTGAAGTTCAAACATGGCATCCATCGATTCCCTGAATGGTACTTCACTTCCATGAATCACCCTGAAATGCACCACAGCCATTTGTTCCAGCTTTAGCGTACGGAGATTGTTATCGATACTGCTGCGCAAGTTTTCGGGACGGTTGAATGGAATCCAGCTTTTATCAGGCTTACGTGCCCCACCAACCTTGGTGCATATTACCAAATCAGAAGTATAAGGATGCAATGCTTCTTTTATCAAGCGGTTGGTTACATCCTCACCATAATAATCGGCAGTGTCAATAAAATTAATACCACTATCAATACATTTTTTTAGTATTTGTAAGGCTTCAGTTCTATTGGCAGGTTCACCCCAAATGCCTTCACCGGTAAGGCGCATGGTGCCATAACCCAAACGATTAACTGTTAATGGGTTTTTACTTTTTCCTGCTATTACAATGGTATTCTGCTTGCTCATGAAAATTATTAATTGAATTAATGCTTGTCAGACGTTGACTTCGGTTAAATACTTTATAAGAACTTCATGTCTGCATCAGGGTCATACGTACTTTTGATTACCGATTTTACAACCAAACATCAATACTCTTTGACAAGTTGGTTTGCCTGTCCTATTCGGGTTTAGCGCCTGCAGAATGACAACTGCCATATTCTTCATCGGTTACGGGGCTCAGCCATTCAACTGCAACTCCGTTGACATTATTAGTTATGGCAATATGCGTTAAACTACTATTGTGGGTTGCGCCATGCCAGTGTTCAATATGAGATGGGATAACAACCACATCGCCTTTGGTAATTACTCTTGCCGGCTTACCTCTTTCCTGATAAAGACCATTACCATCAATAATCAGCAAAATTTGCCCTGCCGGATGCATGTGCCAGTTGGTTTTGCCCCCGGGTTCAAATGTTACGCTGCCAATCGCATATGTTCCGGTTTCATCTTTAGGAACTAAAGTGTTCAACCAGGCTGTTCCTGTAAAGTAATCAGGATTAGTTCTTTCGCCTTTGGCGAAGATGCTATTTTGATTTTCTGAGGTGGTCATAATGATTTATTTAGATTTATAACGCAAGAGTCACTTACATCCCAATTGGAAAGGTAAGAAAATTTTGGCTTCTGCGCTAAGTGAGTTTAATAGATACTTCTATTAATATTCCGCTAACAATAAGATAACACATCCCGATTTTGTATATCCCTTATTTTCGGGTTTTTCAGCAAATTACTTAAACCCCAAAAATGAAAAACAGAAACTTAATAATTAAACATTGTTTATTCGCTTTGTTCGGCATTAATACGATACCGGCAAACCCTCAAACCCAATATATACACATGGGTACCTCTACCGATCTTTTAAATGGTATAACTGTTACATGGAATGGGCAAGGAACTGCCGATTCAATAAAATGGGGCTATACCCCTTTATTTGAAAAAGGCCAATTTTTAGCTGCAAACAGAACTTCGGTTACGTTTACGGGTAAATGGTTTTACTATAACTTCGGTAACGGAATAATGCCCTCTGCTACTATTTACTATCAACTAAAAGATTCTAAAACAGCAACCTGGGGTGTACAACAAAAGTATCATACGGTGGCAGCTATTCCTTCCGATACCGCTACTGCCAATTTTACTTTTGCAGCCGCAGGCGACAGTCGCGATGGTGGCAGCGAGTTTACTAAAATTGCCAATTCAATATATGCTAAAAATCCCGATTTTGTGCAATTTGCCGGGGACCTCACCGCTGCAGGCAATATGGCTTCTGAATGGACGACCTGGTTTAATAGCGTCGATTCTCTTTCTTATAATAAAATTATGTTTCATGTAGAGGGTAACCATGATGCAAAAGCCCCTAATACCTATTTAAATATGTTTGATTTGCCTGTCAACGGCGATGGTTCCGATTATAATTTCTATTCTTATACATACGGAAACACACTGTTTATTGTTCTTAATTTTGAATATGGCGATGTTGCTCCTTCTAATCCTGCCGACTGGACCGCCCAAACAACCTGGATGACGAACTTATTAAGTTCTATAGATACCAATAAAATTAAATGGAAGGTGGTATCGTGGCACGAACCTTATTACACCGCAGGCTCCAGTGCCGGTGATATGGCTTATGCAGGCTGGTGGCCCGTGTTCGATAAGTATGGAGTTGACCTTGTACTTAATACCCACGATCACGATTATCAACGGTTTAAACCAATCAATCAAAATGTAAGCTTAACCGCACCCGTTACTAATTATGGCAGCGGCCCCACCGGCGGAAGATGCGAAATTATATGCGGAGGTGCCGGAGCTCCACTCGATGTGCAAACTGATTTTAGCAACCCTTTTTTAGAAACTTTTCAATCGGTAAATAATTTTGTAATAGTTAATGAAACAGGTTGCCAAAACGGCTTTACGAAAATGCATATTACCGCTTATAACGATGCAGGAACCACCATACTTGATTCCGTAACACTAACAAAATCCTGCTCCAAACTAACAAGCATAGCAAAAACATCATTGGCTGCCAATTCGCTAACCGTGGTGCCTAATCCTGCCGCCAATGAAATAACGCTGCAGTACACCTCAGCTTTATTTGGTGATGCTTCCATAAGAATAATTAATGCCCAGGGGAAAACGGTAAAAACATATACTGCAAAAAAGGATAATTACTATCTAGAATATAAATGCAATGTATCAAATCTTGCAAAAGGTGTTTATATTCTTTCCATCACTATGGCCTTTCAGCATGACGACATTAGGGTTTTGATAAACTAGCCGGAGCCCGGTTCGCAATTATTCCCCGTTCGGGGGGAATTAAACAAACTAAGCCGTTTGCTACTTACCGGGGCCCAAAACAGCCTCACGCTTGGTAAGTATGTAGTGAATTACCAACTTATACTGATTGGAATCGAGTTTAGCTTTGCGCCCCATTTGATGCATTAAAACATTCCACTCATCTACGGTAAAATCCTGGGGATTTTTAGTCTCGTGACAATCGGTGCATTTATCATTAAAAATAGAATATCCTTCGTTCAGTTCATCACGTGTAGTTCCCGGCCAATGCACCCTGGCAATGGAAACGTCCGATTCAACAGGCACAAGGGAAATTTTTGCTGGTGCGCCCCAGGGAACTGCCGCAAAATTTATTGGAGCAGGCTTAGCAGCCGGAACGGATTGGGTGCTTTTACAACATACCGCTACCATAGTAATAGAACTAAGCGCAAATATTGTTTTGTAGTGTTTTAAAAGGAAAGATATTTTTTTCATAGATGCCCATTCAGCATGGTAAATGCAAAAATAAGAGAAAATGATAATTGTCTTTAAAAATTCAGGAAGATGCTCATGTAGCAACCCTTTCCTGTAAGAATTAAAATATTTCTCTGAATTTCAAGAGGAAAGGGAAAATAATACTATTTTTTTCAAATAAAATTATGTGCAATCAAATAACTGCATATATTTGCAGTTAAATAACTGCATAAATGGAATTGCGTAGAGACATTTTTCAAGCCATTGCCGACCCAACCCGTAGAGCAATACTGGGCCTGGTGGCTCTGGGAGCTATGACACCGGGTGCTATTGCCGGAAACTTTAATTCGTCCAGACAAACGATTTCAAAACATATTCAAATTCTTGCAGAGTGCCAGCTGTTGAAACAAGAAGAATCAGGACGGGAAATTTACTATCATATCAATGCAAAAAAAATGAAAGAAGTAGCCAACTTTATTGAACCATTCCGCAAAATGTGGGACGACCGTTTTAATAAATTAGAAAGCGTTATGAAAAAATACAAATCAAAAAAATAAATACTATGGAACTTAAAACAAAAGTAAATGCCGAAGATGGCAAACAGGAATTAACGATAACAAGGGAATTTGATATTCCATTAGAACTATTGTTTAAAGCATATGCAGAACC
>DATHOL010000464.1:0-5488 GCA_035484895.1 Bacteroidia bacterium
AATGATGAACGCAGGCTGGAAACAACCCTGTTTGTTACCGAAGGAGATTCTGCCAGCGGTTCTATTACCAAAGCCAGAGACCCTAATACACAGGCAGTTTTCAGTTTGAAAGGAAAGCCACTCAACTCATACGGGCTAACCAAAAAGATAGTCTATGAAAATGAAGAGTTCAGCTTATTACAAAGTGCGCTGAATATTGAAAACGGCATGGAAGATCTCCGTTATAATAACGTAGTTATAGCTACCGATGCCGATGTGGATGGTATGCACATACGCCTTCTGCTCATGACTTTCTTTATGCAATTCTTCCCTGATCTGGTAAAAAATGGCCATCTATATATATTAGAAACTCCCCTTTTCCGTGTACGGAATAAAAAGGAAACTATTTATTGCTATTCAGACAAGGAACGGCAGGATGCCATTAAAAAATTGGGCGTTAGGCCGGAGATAACCCGCTTTAAAGGCTTAGGTGAAATATCCCCAGATGAGTTTAAATACTTTATCGACAAGAATATCCGGTTACAGCCTGTAATTGTTACCCATGAAACAAATATCGAGCAGGAACTACGGTATTACATGGGTAAAAACTCACAGGAACGTCAGGATGACATTATAGAAAACCTGGTAGTGGAAAAAGAAGAAGCGCCGGTGGAGGCATAGAGTTGCAGATAAGAGATGAATTATACGATATAAGCGGAAGGGCATACTCTCTACTCATTACTTATCTCTTATAAAACTTCCAATATTAAATTTCAGGTTAAAATTATAAAATTTTAATCCAACACTTTTTGCGGTAATTAAAACTGTTGGATATAGCCTTTAGCCCAATATGGACAGGCTTTTTGGCTTATGCAACGATTTTAACAAAGTGTTGGATAAAACCGTGGGTGGCAAATACCACGCAAAAAGGGTTATTGACTTTTTCGAAGATGACAATTTTTGATAGGGAATGCAAAATTTTAATTTCATTTTTTTGCCCTAAAGCCCTAAAGGGGCTTTTCCCAAAGGGATTCATTGGGAGAATAGCGCTACTTAAAGCCCCTTTAGGGTTTGGGGCTGACAAGTCAAATTGAGATACTACTTATTTTCTTATATTTACAGTATGAAAATTTGTAAAAACTACTTTTTTTATTTGGTGTTATTTTTAGTTGGGCTTTCAGGGAAGGGAAATGGTAATTGAAAAATAAAATAATGAAATTACGACATGAATAAAATCATACTGTTTTCGGTTTTCTGCTTTTCGCTTTATCATATGGAAGCACAAACTATAACAACCTTCGCCGGTATAGGCCCTACTTTTCCATTAAGCGGAGGCTACTCGGGCGATGGGGGGCAAGCTACAAATGCTGAATTACAGAACCCGACCGATATTGCCTTCGGCACTTCGGGCATTGTTTATATAGCGGATTGTGGCAACAACCGTATAAGAAAGGTAAACTCTTCAGGTACCATAAGCACCTATGCTGGCAATGGTATTATGGGTTATTCCGGCGATGGGGGGCCGGCAACTGCTGCGGAATTTTGGGGTCCCTTCGGAATCATTACAGACGCTTCAGGCCATTTATATATTGCTGACGAGATTAATAACCGAATCAGGAAAGTAACATCTTCGGGCAAAATAATTACCATAGCTGGTAACGGTGCTTTTGGTTTCTCCGGCGATGGCGGACAAGCCACCACGGCAGAACTCGCTTCACCTGGGACTATTGCATTCGATATACATGGAAACCTTTACATTGCGGATGGAGCTAATCAGCGAATCCGTATGGTAAGTACCTCCGGCATTATTACAACAGTCGCCGGTAATGGTATTAACGGTTACTCAGGTGATGGCGGCCCGGCTACTGCTTCGGAGTTATATGATCCAGCGGGCGTAGCTGTAGATGCTTCCGGAAACATGTATATTGCCGACATGGTAAATGGGTGTATAAGGAAGGTAACCACATCGGGCATCATTTCCACTTACGCCGGAAACGGAATTACCAGTTATTCAGGTGATGGAGGGCCGGCAACTGCAGCAGAATTGAATAGTCCCAAATGTCTATTGGTTGACCCCTCGGGTAATCTTTATATTTCGGACTATTCAAATTACCGGGTAAGGGAAGTGAATACATCAGGTATAATATATACTATTGCCGGCGATAGTGCAGGCTTTTCAGGCGATGGCGGGCCTGCCACAGCTGCAGAACTTTATGGCCCCGATGGCGTAGCATTGGATAGCCAAGGGACCTTGTATATTGCTGACGTAAATAATAACCGTGTCCGTAGTTTTTATCTTTTGGGTACCACCATTAGTGTGATTGCCAATGAAGCCTGTTATGGAAACACCACCGGTTCAGCCATGGCAAATCCAAGTGGGGGTGCATCACCCTATACTTATTCATGGACTCCTACAGGTGGAACAGGTGCAACAGCTACCGGGTTAAGCGCAGGAACATACACAGTAATTGTAACTGACAATAATAACCATTCGACCACTACAACTGTAACTATCACCCAACCCACCGCATTAACAGATTCCATTAGAATACTTGCTTCTGATATCTGTGTCTGCAAAAAAACGTTGATTGCGTTTCCATTGAGAGGAACTTCGCCCTACACCTATTTGTGGTCGAATGGTGTAACTAAGGACACGAATTTGGATATAACCGGAGGGCTTACCCACTCTATTACTATTACTGACTCCAACGGATGTTCGCATATGGATTCGGTAACAGTTCCGAACCAAACATTTATTGTCACAACCTCGCAGACCAATATACCCTGTGGTGGTTCAGGTTATGGGAGCGCTTCAGTTACTTCGCCTTTAGGTTTTCCATATTCTTATACCTGGTCACCGGGCGGACAAACCACGGCAAGTATTACAGGGCTTTCAGCGGGCACTTATCAAGTTACTGTAGTAGATGCCATTCCGAGTTGCACAGTTACGGCAAATGTAACCATTACTCAGCCTCAACAATTACTAGTAAATGCAACTACATTTCAAAGAAATTGTAGTTTTTATCCAAATCTCACGGCAAATGTTACTGGTGGTACATCACCATATACTTATTTATGGAGTGATAATGAAACAAACAGTTTAATAACTCCTTTTTTAGGTTGTCCTAACTTTTCTTCTCCATTATACATTACCGTTACTGATGCTAACAATTGTACCGCAAATTCATTAGCATATTTCGAAGTACCCGTTCAGATAGCTAATTGGACTCAAACAAATGTTACTTGTTATGGAGGGAATAATGGCAGTATATATATACCGGTATGCGGGGATGCATACCAATTTTATTATACAATAACGCCAGGTGGAACATTTTCGTCTCTACTAGATTACTATACTTTTTCTAATCTTACTTCCGGAACTTATACGATTTCTGTTACAGATTCTTATGGCTGTAACACTGGCAACCCTTTAATTATTACTATAACTCAACCCACCCAGATAATTGTTTCAACAAACACTACTAATGTTAATTGCTTTGGTGGAAATAGTGGCGGCGCATCTTCCACTATCAGTGGCGGTGCATCACCATACACTTACTTATGGTCGAATAGCCAAAGTACAACTAGTATTAGCGGGCTAAGTATGGGCACTTACACTTTGAACGTAACCGATAGTAATGGGTGCACGGGCTCTGCTATAGCAGCAATCACTCAACCTACTCAATTAAATGTTTCAGCAACCACACTAAACAATATTAGTTGCTTTGGAGGTAATAATGGTAGTGCATCATCTACTATAAGTGGTGGAACTTTACCCTATACTTATTCCTGGTCAAATAGTCAAACTGCAACTAGTATTAGCGGGTTAAGTGCAGGTACATACACGGTTACTGTGCAAGATAATAATGGTTGCGCGAGTACGGATACTATCACAATAACCCAACCTGCCCAATTAAGTATATTGGCCGATTCCATAGCTGATAATGGTACTTGTAATGGCTCGGCATGGGTTTCTTTGAGCGGTGGTTCTCCCAACTATACCTATAAATGGACAGGACGACCAACAACTACCGATTCCATCTTTAATACTTGTCACGATAGTATATACTGCTGTACTGTAACCGATATTAATGGATGTAAAGACAGCGTTTGCATTACAATTCCCTTGCATTTAAGTACAGGTTTAAATATTGCACAGAACCAGTCCTACACTAATCTTTATCCTAATCCGAATAATGGAGTATTTACTATTAGGCTTAGTCATCCCCAATTCGTTTCAGGACAGGAAACAAACATAGAAATTTACAATGTGTTCGGAGAAAAAGTCACGGTTGCGACCCTGAATCAAGTTCAGGGTAACAATCTCATTAACCTTACAGAACAACCCAACGGCGTTTACCTTTACAGGGTTATAAATGAATATGGTAACTTACTTGGGGAAGGGAAATTTGTAATTGATAAATAGGGAATGACTAAATTTGTAAAAAAATAGCATCATGAGCATCGCAGTAATTAAAATAAAAAAAGAGGAAATCCCAATCTTAAAAAAACTTGTTACCGCTTTTACAGGTTCTAAAATTCGCATTATTAATGACGAGGAAGACCTTATGGCAAAATTAATTGATGAAGGGTTGGCAAGTAAAACTATTTCGACTGAACTATTCAAGAAAGAGCTGGAAAAGCATGCAAATAGCCATTAAAGGTTCGTTTCAAAGAGACTGGAGCAAATTAGCCCATAGAGGGCTCAGCAAAACTCTTCGGGAAAAGATTATTGAAATTGAGTCTGCAAAAAGTATTTCTCAAATATCGCGTTTCAAAAAATTGCGAAACTATTCATCCCGTTATAAAATAGAACTTATAGTCGGAAAGAAGATTTATTGGGCACTTTGTGTAGTAAGGGATAATAAAATTGAATTTCTCCGCTTAAAATCGGAAACATACTTTAAGAAAAACCTATAAACAAGAGTTTGTTTCTCCGCCAGTTGCGGATCGCAATTGACGAGTGCCTCCCTATTCAACATTCAAAATTTACCTCGTAAAGTCCGTATCATAAACGCTGGTATTGCCTACTGCATCAGAAACTACTAAGTGCAAATGGTGTTTGCCTTTGCCAACATGTTCATCGAAGGTGTAGTAAACTTCGTTTTTCTTGGGGTTCGATTCCATTAATATCCATTTTCCATCAACAGTAGCCCTGTAAAAACCAACCCCTGCAAGGTTATCGGTGACTTCAAATTGCATATCTGTTTCCCGGCTCATATCTTTGCCTTTATAAATATTTAGTGGTTTTATTGTAGGCCGATAGAAGTCAATCATTATCGCGTACCTGCCAAAGCCTTTTGGATGGACGGTCATATACCCGTTCTCCCAATGTCCCCCAATAGATGAATGCGATTTTCCTTCCAAGCGCACAACTACTGCCTTTTTCATTAATGAATCTGGCAGATCTGGTTTTGGTTTTAGCATAAGGGTATAACTAGCCGAAAGCGGAGTGTTTTCATCCTGTATGTTATAAATGGGAGATATTTCCGTATTATCGTCAGCCTTC
>DATHOL010000465.1:0-4491 GCA_035484895.1 Bacteroidia bacterium
GAGTGGTGATAGTAAAATTGGATGAATCAGCTTTCACAACAACATTATCAATAAGGGTCCATGTTCCGGGAGCTGCTGATGTGGAAGCGGTGCTTCCTGCAAATACCAATACAGTTCTTGCTCCGGTAGGGTCAGGTGCAATAGTTCCATACAAATAATTTGTATTGTTTTTGTGCCTTACACTGTCAGAAGCTGTAGAAACCGTGAAAGTCGGTATTTGAGCAATTTTATTGTCCACTTGCAGGCTTCCATTTATTTCCACATTTTGATGCACGTTCATTCCGTATCCCGGATAAATGCAATACATATTGTAGGTGCCTGTCGGAACATTGCTAATAAGAAAAGCTCCCGTGCTTGCATCCGGAAGTGTGGAATCAACAAGTGCGCTGGTAGACGCATTTTTTAATAAAATGTATCCGCCTGAATACGCTGTTTGAGGAACTCCATAAATATTGGTCATAATTACATTGCCGGTTACATTGCCATAGATTACCGGTCCTGTTGGGCCAGTGGCACCCGTAGCTCCTGTGGCTCCATTCTGTCCGGCAGGCCCTTGCGACCCGGTTTTAGTACAAGATGTAAATACAAGTATACCCCCGACAAACAGGGTACTTAATACAATAGATAGTTTTTTCATGAGGAATTAAAATTTGGGGTTGGACGTTGATTAAATCTTATAGTTTAACGCGGTAAAGATAATATTAATGCAATTGCAAATAAGTAATAGCAATTACTAAACCGTTAAAATCTCTTTTTCCTTGCTTTCAGAATGCTTTTCACTTTTTACAATATATTCATCGGTAAGTTTTTGTGCCTTTTCTTCGCCGTCTTTCACTTCATCTTCCGGTACGCCATCTTTTTGCAATCCTTTCAGGGCTTCATTGGTTTCCCTGCGGATAGTACGGATGCTCACTTTGGCGTTTTCCGCTTCCACCTTCACTTTCTTCACCATTTCTTTTCTTCTTTCTTCCGTTAGTGGTGGAAATGAAAGGCGGATTAAGTTGCCATCATTTTGGGGTGTTACTCCCAGGTTGGCAGCCTGCAAAGCCTTGTCTATTGCTTCAAGGGTAGATTTGTCCCATGGCTGAATAATGAGGGTACGTGCATCTTGCGAGTTAATATTGGCAAGAGACTTCAACTGGGTTCGGCTTCCATACGCCTCTGCCATTATATTTTCGAGCATAGCCGGGTTCGCACGGCCGGCGCGTATTTTGGCTAATTCATTTTCCAGGTGACTGATGGCCTTTTCCATTTGTTCTTTGGCATCGTCCAAAATCATTTGCATTTCTTCATTCATACTTCAAGAGTGTCTTGATTAATAATGCAAATGTAAAAAAAATGGTTTTATCCCGAAGTATCCTGCTCTTTTTAATCTGGTTTCCGTTGGAGTATCCTGCCCCAAACCCCTAAATCATGTCAAAAAAACATGAAGCACTTGCTTGTTTTGATATATATTTGCCATCCTAAATAATATTACAATGAATTTTCCTGAAAATCTGAAGTACACCAAAGACCATGAATGGATTAAAATAGACGGAGCGGATGCCTACGTTGGTATCACCGATTTTGCACAGGGCGAATTGGGAGATATAGTATTTATTGATATTAATACCGTTGGGAAGGACATAAACCATGGTGAACTTTTCGGTTCCGTGGAAGCTGTTAAAACAGTATCGGAACTGTTTATGCCGGTAGCAGGAAAAGTATTGGAAGTAAATCCAAAACTCGAAGCAAACCCCGAATTGGTAAATACCGACCCTTATGGAGATGGCTGGATGATAAAAATGACCATTAAGGATATGGCAGAGGCTAATGCCCTGCTTTCTTCAGAAGACTACAAAAAGGAAATAGGCCACTAACCGATACATTTAGGATATGGCAATGGCACAAGGAATAAATATAAGCCGGCAGGAGCCAATGTCTCCCGAGTTAAAAGAAAAATCGCGCAAGTTTTTGCTTTGGATTGGCCTTGTTAGCATAGCTATGATGTTTGCCGGACTCACCAGCGGATATATAGTAAGGCGCCAGACGGGTACCTGGATGAAATTTGATTTGCCCTTTACCTTTTGGATAAGTACAGCCATTATTATAATGAGCAGTATTACCATGAACTGGTGTGTTCAGCTTATTCGAAAGAATTCACTTAAAATGCTTACTACCGCAGTACTGACAACCTTATTGCTGGGAATAGGATTCGGCGTATTTCAATTCATTTCCTGGTATGTGCTTATCAGTAAGAATATTTATTTCACCGGAACCGAAAGCAGCGCTTCAGCTTCCTACCTATATATACTCTGCGCTTTACACCTTTGCCATATTTTAGGCGGTTTAATAGCCCTCTCCGTAATCTATTTTAAATCGCTGAGAAGAAAATATTCAGCCGATAACCATTTGGGAATTAAGCTTTGTGCTACATATTGGCATTTTTTAGATGGGCTATGGGTATACCTGTTTATATTTATGCTCATTATGCGGTGAGAAAAATATTTTTCTTATCAGGTAGTTCTTAAAGTAAACTTTTTAATTTTGCGCCCCGAACGGTATATTTAATTATTCAACTTAATTCGAATTATGTCCAATCAAGCTACAGCGGTTCCGTTAAAAAAAGACTGGGAAGGCGGCGTTTCACCCTTTGGTGTAAGCTACGGCAAACTCTTCATGTGGTTCTTCCTTGTGTCCGATGCGCTCACCTTTTCAAGCCTGCTTTGCGCGTATGGCTTCATGCGTCATAAATTTACCGGCCAATGGGCCCACCCGAACGAAGTGTTCCATCACTTTCCATTTCTTCCGGGCAGGGATCTGCCTCTTGCCTATGTAGGGTTTATGACTTTTGACCTTATTATGAGTTCTGTAACTATGGTATTAGCCGTAGAAGCCGGACACCGCAAAAACCGCAAACAAGTTATGATGTGGTTATTTTTTACTGTTATAGGCGGTTTAATATTTGTCGGTTCACAGTGTTGGGAGTGGTACCACTTCATCACCGGCCCTGAACTTACCGCTACCTACCACGGCGTTTACCGGGATTATATTATGAATGGCCAGCATATTATTAACCCCCATTTTACAGGAGCCAACCTCGTGGTTAATTCCTATACTATGCTGCCCACATTTGGCGATTTCTTTTTCTGTATAACGGGCTTCCACGGCTTCCACGTATTCAGCGGGGTTGTAATTAACATCATCATTCTGTTGATGGTAGCCAACGGCGTAATGGAAAAGCGCGGACATTATGAAATGGTTGAAAAAGCAGGCTTATACTGGCACTTTGTGGATTTGGTATGGGTATTTGTTTTCACATTCTTTTATCTGCTATAAATTTATAAAGTAAGATTCAACGCATTCATAACTTATAATTCATAACTCATAACTGTTTTTAATTATGTCAGATTTTTTTGAAGAATACGAAGGTTATCCAAACTATGAGAAAATGGCCATCCATGATGAAGCGCATGGCAAGGCTACCCGGAAGAAACTCTGGATGGTATTCTGGATAATGCTTATTGTAACGCTTTTCGAGCTTTTTATCGGTTTTAAGTATTCTGAAGTATTGGGTGAAACCAATAAAGAATATCTATTCATTTTCTTAACCGTTGCAAAAGCATTCTTTATTGTGTTTGTGTTTATGCACCTTGGCGATGAAAAGAAAGCCCTGAAATATGTAATTATTGCGCCCTATACGCTGTTTATATTCTATTTAGCATTTATGGCCATTACCGAAGGTGTATACTCCTGGCACATTAAGGATGTTATTTCTGCGGTAGCTATGCACCAATAAATCAATTACGAATTAGGAATAGCATTACCTGGTATTAGATTCCTAATTATGAAAAAGACCTTTCTACTTCTATTCATTCTGATTTTCCCCTCGGCTTTTTATGTTTACCTGACGGCAGGTAAGGAAAAGTCATTTGTACGTTTGCCTTACTATGGCCCAAAGCATCCATTTGTAACTACGGTAGATGGCAAACAAAAAAAGGATACCGTATTCTATTCTGTTTCCGATTTTGCATTTAAAAACCAAAATGGGAATATTATTAGCGCCCATTTAATGCTGGGTAGAATATGGATTTGTTGTTTCCAGAATTTAAAAGATAAAAATATATCTCCTTCAGAAGCCATATTAATGAACCGAATAGAAAGCCGCACCGATTTAGATACCACGCTGCGCCTGCTTACCTTTGCTTTGGATTCGGAAAGCAGAACAACCCTTGCCGCTTATGCCCAAATGGTTCATGCCGGAAGACGGCAATATTTCCTTTCAGCCGATTCAACTAAGGTGAAAGACTTTGCCCTGAATGCCTTTTATCAGCCTGTGGATACATCTGCAAAAAATGGTTTTATCCATTTCTTTTTGGTAGACCGAGAAGGCTGTATCCGCGGGATATACAATGGTACGCATATAAAAGACATTGACGAACTGATTGATAACATAAGCATGCTTGAAGCGGCCTACTATGTGAAGGAAAACCGGGAAAAGAGCAAGAAAGA
>DATHOL010000466.1:0-9135 GCA_035484895.1 Bacteroidia bacterium
CAATGGTCAGAAAAAAAACTATTACCTCTGAACATTGGCAACAAGGGGCACTCACATCCCGAAGTAGTATATCGTTTTATTCATGGCTCTGACGGTAATATTTGGGCTGCCGCTCAAAATGGCGTTTACGTTCTTAATACCATGGGAACTATTATTGATTATTATGGGAACACGAAGGAGGCAGGCCATGAATTACCCTTCTCCGCCATTTATGATATTCATGAAGATAGCATTGGTGTATTTTGGTTTTGCACCGGAGGACAAGGGTTGTTCCGCTGGAACAAAAATAAAAATGAATTCCGTCAATTTACCTTTGCCGACGGGCTTCCGGCCAACGTAATCTATCGTGTAGAGAAAGATAACTCCGGCAATCTATGGATTAGTACAGATTACGGGCTTACCTGCCTTAATCCGCATAATAATTCCATAATTAATTACGACATGTCAGATGGCCTTTCTCAAAATGAATTTAACCGGGAATCTTCGTTTAAGGCTGCCAATGGAAGATTGTTTTTTGGAAGCATTAATGGAGTAAATGCTTTTTATCCCCGCGATTTTATAGAAGATACAACCTATCTCAATGTACCTTTGCAAATTATTTCATTCAATAAATTTTCGAGCAGTAAAAACAAGTTACTCGATTTAACAACGGAACTGATCACGGGCCGGACTATTAGCCTAAACCCTGATGACAAGTTTTTTAATCTGCAATTCATGCTTCTCGATTACAAAAATGGGAAGAAGCAGTATGCCTACAAGATTGACGGTATAGATAAGGACTGGAATAACATTAACGAAAACTCCATTCGCATTAGCGGTTTGCCCTATGGCGAGTTTACCTTGCATATTAAAGGCCGCACTGCGGCAGGTGCCTGGAGCCGGAGTGAGTTGGTCATACCTATTATAGTTTACACCCCCTATTACCGTAAAGCATGGTTTATCATTCTTAGCTTTCTGTCAATTATTTTTCTTGTTTATGGGATTATCCGCTACCGAACACAAAGGCTGGAAATTGAAAAAGTGCGACTGGAAAACATTGTGTCGGACCGTACATCGGAATTGAAGCTCTCGGTAGATAAGCAGCAGGGCTTGTTGAAAGAAAAAGATATGCTGTTGAAAGAAATACATCACCGTGTGAAAAATAATCTGCAGGTAATCTCGAACCTGCTTGAAATGCAGAATGTCGGCATTGATGACGAACGTGCAAAAAGTGTGATTAAAGAAGGGCAGAACAGGGTGCGCTCCATTGCGCTTATTCACCAGAAGCTATACCAAAACGAGGATATAGCAGCTATCGACTTGGCCGATTTTACCAATGAATTATTCAGCCAGGTAATGGGGCTTTTCCGCAAGCCGGGATTAACCATTACAAAAGAAATTAATATGGGGAAAGTTTTGCTTGATATTGATACGGCAGTACCACTTGGGCTTATTTTAAATGAGCTTTTTACCAATACATTCAAATATGCTTTTACAGGCAATACCGGGCATATAACAATTACCTTTGAGGACTTGAGTGGAGGAAATTACTCCATCATTTATAAAGACAATGGAAAAGGATTGCCTCCCGACTTTGATATGAATAAAGCTCATTCGGTGGGGTTATGGTTAGTAGTTAGCTTAAGTAAGCAATTAGGCGGTGAAGCAAAGTATGAATATGAAAACGGCAGCAAATTTTCCATTTATTTTAAAGATACCCCTGCACGAAAGGATATTGATTAGCCATGTTTTTAACAGTTTAAACTAGATTCTTATCTTTGTCCAGGCCTCTATTAACATGTTATGAGTAAAATTAAAGTCGCAATAGTAGAAGACGAGGTAATTATTGCCCGTAATATTACCGATAACCTGATAGCATTGGGCTATGAGGTGGTAGGCCCTGCTGTTAATTACACAACTGCGCTGGAGTTAATAGAAAAAGAAAAACCTGATCTGCTCTTGCTCGATATTCAACTTAGCGGAAGAAAGGATGGAATTGAATTGGCACAGGCAGTTAAGAAAGCTATGCCCCTGCCTTTCATTTTTTTAACTGCCAACTCCGACAGTGCTACTATTGAACGGGCTAAAAGGACAGAACCCAACGCCTATTTGGTAAAGCCTTTTACCAAAGAAGATTTATTTACTGCCATAGAAATCTGCCTTTACAACTATAGCCGGAAAGCTAAGGTAGAAGAAAGTGCTCATAATGCATCAAGGGAGAACTATATAATCAATGATGCCATATTTATCAGGGAGAGTACAGTTTTTGTGAAAGTTCCGTTCAGGGATATTTTATATCTCGAAAGTGACCATGTATATGTAAACGTGTATACAGAAAACAATAAATACCTCGTTCGTACATCGCTGCAACAATACATGAAAAACTTCGACCCGAATAAATTCTACCAGGTTCACCGCAGCTACGTTGTAAATATTGAAAATGTTAACGGCATAAATGAGACTTATGTACTGGTTAACAACAAACAGGTTCCTATTGCCAAGCCTTTCCGCGACGATTTGCTGAGCAGGCTAAAGTGGGTGTAATGCGAGCTAAGAGCTATGAAAGGTATACATAGTTAATAGTTTTTCATTCTTCCCGTAACAAGATTTTGGGGTTTCAGAACAAACTACAGAGGTTTCAGAACAAAGTTGAAACAAGGGTGTAATTGTCATTATAGTATTGCGGCATAAAATCCAAAAACCCATGAACCCAGCAACGCCCCAAAACAACTTATTTTTGAAAAGTATTTTTGTCTTTTCATTCTTCATTTTTAGTTTTTCATTCATCCATGCCCAAACCATTATGTATGGAATGACTTCCGCCGGTGGCAGCCATTCCGACGGTACTATTTATAAATTCGACCCAAGCACCAATACCGAAACGGTAGTGTATAGTTTTGCGGGCGGAACAGCAGACGGTGCAAGCCCCCAATATGGCAACTTGACATTTGACGGAAACAATAATCTATTTTATGGCATGACCCAATCAGGAGGTGCAAATGGCGACGGAACAATTTTCTCTTTTAATATTAATACAAATGCAGAAACTTTGCTGTATAGTTTTAAAGGTGGCAATACTGATGGCGCTAGTCCCCAGGATAATTTAACGTACGACCCTGTTAATGGTTTATTTTACGGCATGACGCAACTTGGCGGTTCAAGCAATAATGCAGGTACTATTTTTAGTTTTAACCCCAGTACGAATACAGAAACCCAGCTTTTTGCATTTGGTGTTAATCCTGTAATAGGTACACCGTACGAGGGTATGGTTTACAACTCAACAAACGGATTATTTTATGGAGGATGCTGGTATGGAGGTACGCATAACTTCGGTGGGATATTTAGTTTTAATCCAACCAATAATACGGAAACCACTTTGTATAATTTGGGGGCAACTAACGACGGACGGTATGCGGGACTTCAGTTTACCATGGACCCTGTAAACGGGAAATATTATTTGAGTGGCTGGGAAGGCTGCGCTCATGGTGGTGGTGGCATTATGAGCTTTGATCCTACCACTAACACGGAGGCTGTTGTATATAGCCTGCAGGGCGGGACAGACGGAAGGGCCTGCACTGGTCCGTTGGCTTACTATTCCTCTACAGGAGTTTTTTATGGCGTTACCCAGGGCGCTACTACGCAGGTTAACGGGACCCTATACAAATTTGACCCTGCTACCAATACACATACCGTAATCCACGATTTTGCCGGAAGCCCGAATGATGCAGCTGAACCACAAACAGGGGTGGTGTATAATTATTCTAACGGACTATATTACGGAACTACTGAAATTGGAGGTACATACAATAAAGGAACTATTTATAGCTTTAATCCAATTACAAATGCAGTAACTGTAGTATGGAGTTTTGGAGGAACGGGTGACGGGCAAACACCTATGGGTAGTGCAGTTCAGGCAAACCCAAATTGCTTTTTAACCGCATCGGGCAGTGTGTTATCCAACGTGGCTTGCGGTGGTGGTAATACAGGCAGCGCCACAGTAAGCGCTTCGGCAGGCCAAACTCCTTATACTTATTTGTGGTCGGGTAATAATTCACAAACAACCGCGACTGCAACAGGTCTTTCTGCCGGAACATATACTGTATTTGTGCATGATTTGGCAGGTTGCGAAGCTGTTTCTTACATTACCATAACACAGCCCAATCCATTTAGTATAAACATAGCATCGCACACAAATGCATCTTGTGCAGGGCCAGGCACTGCAACAGCTGCTCTTACCAGTTATACATACACTACTAATTATTCTTATGAACCTGCAGTGCAACACTTCACCGTGCCGGCGGGAGTAACTTCTATAACTATTACCGCAGCAGGCGGACAAGGAGGCGGGAATGGAAGTAATAGCGATATCGGCGGCGATGGTGCATCTCTCACCGGAATATGTACGGTAATCCCCGGGCATGTTATTTCTATTGTTGTAGGCCAAAAAGGGGGCTATAGCCCGGGTGACTTTGGCAGCGGCGGTGGCGGCGCTAGTTTTGTCTATGATTCCAATACTAATTCCTTGCTTGTTGTGGCAGCAGGTGGCGGCGGCGCGGGCTGGCAAAGTAATGGAGGCGCTGCGGGTACTAATATTTTGACTAATGCAACAACTACCGGAGCTGGATTAGATGGAGATGCCGCAGGAGGCACTGGTGGCACTGGTGGCAGTGGCGGCGGTAATAATGTAAGTCCCGGGCCAGGACCAGGCGGAGCTGGCTGGATAAGTAATGGCGGAAATAGTGTTGATGATGCTAATGGTGATGCTCCTTATTATAATGGCAATGGAGGGCAGGATAGGGCAAATCATTTTGCAGGCGGAACTGAAAGTACAGGTGATTTTAATTATGGCGGATATGGCGGTGGCGGCAGCGGAGGCTATGATGCAGGCGGTGGTGGCGGTGGCTACAATGGCGGTGGCGGTGGTAAAGACGACAATGCAGCTTTTAATGGCAACGGCGGCGGCGGCGGCGGTTCATATTTGAGCGGTACATTATCGGGTACTGTTACTGCAACCGATACAGGAAACGGTTTCGTTTCTATTCAATATCCGGGCCCGGGAGGTGTAGCTCCTTACACTTATTCCTGGACACCAAGCGGTGGAACAAATCTTACGGCATCGGGTTTAAGCGGCGGTTCATATACAATTACGGCTACAGATGCCAATGGTTGCAGCGCAACAGAAAGCACTATCATAACTCAGTCTGCCCCGTTAACTATAAATGCAACAGTATTGGCGAACGTAAGCTGCAACGGGGGCAATAATGGAAGCGCAGTTGCGAACGTAGGTGGAGGGAGTAGTCCATATAGTTATGTATGGAGTGATGCCGGTACTACTACTACTACTACTGCTAATATAAACAATCTTTCCCAAGGCGTTTATACAGTAACCGTAACAGATGCCAATAATTGCAATGCAACTGCAAGTGTAAGCATAAGCCAACCTGTTCAATTCTTGTATGTAAGTGCGGGAAGCTTAAGTAGTGTAACCTGCCATGGTTTAAGCAATGGAGTAGCCACCGTGAATTCTGTAGGCGGTAATACCCCATATACATATTCATGGAGCAACGGAAGTACTACGGTTTCAAACGTGCAAACACCAAACACATTAACTGCCGGTACTTATACCGTAACGGTTACTGATAATTGCGGAGTTTCAAAAACGTCTTCAGTAACTATTGTTCAGCCTAATGTAATGAGAGACAGTGTTAAGACTCAAACTAATATCAGTTGTAATGGAGGTAATGGAGGATGTATAACCTTAGGCTGCAAAGGGGGAACATTGCCTTATCTGTATTTGTGGTCATCTGGCAGCACAGTGGTAACTGCCAGCAGCCTTTCAGCCGGAACCTATTCCGTAGTAATTACCGACCAGAAGGGTTGCAGTAATACCGTTTCAAATATAACACTTACACAACCGGGAATTTTACATGACAGTGTGGCAAACATTTCCTATCCTATTTGCAATGGTGGAACCGGAACAGTAAGCATAGGTGTAAGAGGAGGAACATTGCCATACACATATATATGGAGCCCTAACCTGAGCACTACTGCAACTGCAAATAACCTTACTGCACGAAGCTATACTGTTACGGTAAAGGATGCTCATAATTGCACGCCGGCAGTAGTTACTTTTAGTGTTACTCAGCCAAACGCAATACGCGACACAATTGTAAAATCGTTAACCGTAAATGCATCTTGTAATGGTTCCGGCGCAAGCGCTACGGTAGGTGTGAAATATGGTACACCTCCTTATACTTACAATTGGACCGGAAATGTTAGTTCAACAGCTACTGCAACGGGATTAGGTATTGGAACATATACGGTGAGCATAACAGATATAAACGGATGTTCAGGATCGGTAGCCTCTGTTACAATTTCCCAGGTTAGTGCTTTACGGGATAGTATAGTAAAAACAGCCACCATAAATGTTTCTTGTAATGGTGGTAATAATGGCAGTGCAACGGTAGGAATCAGAGCCGGAACGCCTCCATATACTTATACCTGGAACCCTAATGTAAGCAGTACAGCTACAGCAGCGGGATTGAGTATGGGGATATATACTATAACTGTAATGGACAATGCGGGTTGTTCAGGTAGTGCTATCACGGTAAGTATTAGCCAGCCTGATGTTTTGAGGGACAGTGCTGCATCATTAACGCATGTAGGCTGCTATGGCGGAAATGGCGGAACAGCATCCATAGGTACAAGAGGAGGTACCGCTCCCTATACATACTTGTGGTCAAATGGTAAAACAACTTATAATGTTACCGGGCTTACGTTTGGAGTGTATACTGTGTCGGTAACTGATAATAATGGATGCAGTAATACTATTGGCAGTATAACTATAACACAACCCGCTGCCGCTTTAACTTCGACCATTCCAACTCCTACTTGTTTGGGCGGCGGCAATGGAACTATAACAATTTCTGCCGGTGGAGGTACTGCGCCATATCACTATGCATGGTCTAACGGTAACACTAGTTCAAGTATGACTGTTGCCAGCAATACATACCATATAACTGTGAGTGATGCACACGGTTGCAATAGTACTAATTCTGTGGTGTTAGCATGCCCTGAAGCACTTCATCGGGAAGAAATGGAGTCGCCTGCTCCACCTTGTTGTGCAACCATAGACAATGTCAATCTCTATCCGAACCCGAATAAAGGGCAATTTAACTTAACCGGATTGCAACCGGATATGACCGTTGAAATGTATGATTACACCGGCAGGAAAATCAGCACCCAACTTTCAACCTTCAACTCTCAGCTCTTGATCGATATATCAAGCGAACCGAACGGAATTTATTTAATACGTGTATTAGATAAAGACGGAAATATAGTTGGACAAAAGAAAGTAGTTAAGACTAATTAATGCTTCCATTTTTCAGTGCCTTTTCCTAAAAGGTCTAATAATTGAAGAGGAAACAACTGATAGATTTTAATCAGAAGGAGGGACTAACAACCCTCCTTTTTGATTGAAAATGATAATTTCTGTTTGTAAAATAATTAAATTCCGCACTATTATTGGGTGCGATTTTTGCAGTCATTTGCAGGTAAATTAGCAGTTGCTTTTTATTTGTATCCAAATATTTAAAAAACAGGCTTCCTATTTCTCTGAAGGCGGGCTGTAATGTGTTACCTGTTGTTTAACGGGGTTAACGCTTTGGAGGTATGCAAATATTGCTGTTAAGTCCGAGCTGTCCATTCCTGAATAATTATCCCAGGGCATTAGTGTATTTGCGTGGCCCTTATCAACAGTTGGGATATGATAATTACTATCGGCATACATTTTAAATTTGGCTAAAAACATTTCTTTGGTCCACATGCCAATACCTGTTTCTTTATCGGGTGTTATGTTTGCAGAGCGAATAGTGCTTCCATCAGGCATATGGAATTCAAAATTGCCTGCAAATAATTCTCCAATAAATTTCCCCTTTTCCTGCTTGGTATGGCAATCAATACAGGATGCGGCAGTTGCAATATATTTTCCATAAGCTACTTTATCACCTTTTGAGGGTATTGCTTGCGGTGTAGCTTCCTGCGGTATAGTATTCATGATGAAATTCATCGGAAAATCTGCTTTTGATTTTGGAACATCGTTTTTTACTTCGGGCAGAGTCCGTATATATGCTATGACAGCTTTTATATCGTTTGTATCAAGCTTACCGTAGTTTTGGTAAGGCATTATAGGGAAAAGTGGTTTGCCATCCTTATCAACTCCTCTTGTAACTGCACGGTAAACTTCACCATCTGTCCAGCTACCAAGGTTATAAGGTGTTATGTTTCGTGCGTAAAAAGAACCCGGGAAACTCTCTGAATGGTCAAATACTTGGCCGCCTTGCCCAATAGTGCCGGGAATTAAAGGCATGCCATATTTCGTAATATCCCGTTGCGAATGGCAATCTACACAAAGGCAAACATGGTTGGCAAGATAGTAACCGCGTTTCAGCATTTCAGGTGTGGCAACTATTTTCATTACAGGCGCGGCTTTTACTTTGGGAAATGCAGTACCCAGATAGGTAAGTACTCCACCAATTCCTACAATAACGATTCCGATAACGATTCCTAAAAACTTTAATACTCTTTTCATGTGGTAAGGTTTGGAAAACAAATGTAATAATAAAGGATAAAAAGCAAGAGTAATTCTTACTTTTGCAATATGAAGAAGGCGGGGTTAATGCAGCGTATTTCCAGCTGGAGATTAAAACTGAAATTAAGTTCAAACAACTTTTTTTTGGTGCTTTGTGCTGTTGTAGGTGTGGTTGCAGGTCTTGCCGCCGTAGCTCTCAAACAGACTACGAGCGCATTGGAATCCTTATTCAAAGTATATGAAAAAAGCGGAAACTTCGTACTCCTCATTTCTCCTGTCATAGGGATTTTACTGGCGACAACCTACACATGGATTTTCCGTAAAGGAAAGCTTGGACGCGGAATAAGCAATGTTATTGAAAATATAAATAAGAAAGGTGGTTACATGGAAAAGGATAAAATGTATTCTCACATGATTACGTCTTCCTTAACTGTCGGATTAGGTGGCTCGATGGGATTAGAGGCTCCTATTGTTGTTACGGGCTCAGCACTTGGTTCCAATATTGCTACTTTATTTAAACTGAGTGATGAGGAACGGATATTACTTCTCGCCTGTGGCGCTTCAGC
>DATHOL010000467.1:0-8998 GCA_035484895.1 Bacteroidia bacterium
CTGAACGGTATTGATGGTTGTTATTCCCCCCCGGAATAAAACAGAGCCCGTTGCAAGAATAATAAAAAACATGACGAAGTTAGAAAAGAACATCCCTACATTCACATCCAGGCGCATGTCTTTAATATCTGTTTTGTCGACCATTAATGTTTTCTTTTTCTCGGCCCGGTCTTCCCCTTCCATAGATGTCTGCCAGAAAAAAAGATAAGGTGAAATAGTAGTACCGAGAATGGCTACTAATATGGCAATATAACTGTTATTCCATTTTATGTGTGGAATAAAAGTTGCTTTCAGAATTTCGATGCCATCTTGTTTCACAAGGAACGGTACAATAATATAAAGCATGAGGGTAAGGCAGAGCCATTTTAAGACGCTCGCAATTTTTTTGTAAGGAAAATAAATAAGAGAAACAATTAACAGCACCACAAACACAAAGGAAAAAATAATAGCATGGACGGAGGGGCAGAGCATGTTTGCAACAGCACCCATGCCTGCAATATCAGCGCCTATATTGAGGATAATGGCAGGAAAAGAAATAAGGACAAAAACATATAACAGGACTTTTGAATAATGTTTTTTTAAGGTGGTAGTTAACCCATTATTGGTGACCATGCCAATACGGGCGCACATGCCCTGTATAGCTGCCATCATAGGAAAAGAAACTAATGCGGTCCATAAAGTAGATAAGCCGAAACCTGCACCGGCTTGTGAGTACGTCGCAATTCCTGACGGGTCATCGTCACTGGCGCCGGTAATAAATCCCGGGCCTAGTAATTTCCAGAAGTTTTTTTTGGGTTTTTTAACGGGAGTGGGTTCCATATATTTACCTTTTCACAAACACAATCTTCTTGCTCTTATAAAACTCTTCGTCAAACCATATATCAAGAGGGTATATATTGGTTCTTTCTTTCAGTCTTCCCAAGTCGGTTTCTACATCGCCTCCGGCAAGGTAGAGTAGGCCATTTGGCAAAGTGTTCTCGCTTTTTTTCTTGTTTGGCAAAATAAGATGTTGCACCCGGCTGTGAAAATCTTGTAGGTTACTTACGGCTCTGCCGGTAACAAATTCCACATCTTCATCTATGTTTTCAGCACGGGCATTTAATGCAAAGGCATTGTCAATGCCTAAGGCTTTAACTATTTCTTCCACCACTTTTATTTTCTTTCCAATAGAATCAACCAACAAGAAAGAGCATTGTGGAAACATAATAGCCAAAGGTATTCCGGGCAGGCCACCGCCTGTTCCAACATCAATAATACGGGTACCGTCTTTAAAGGAAATCAGTTTGGCAATACTGAGTGAATGCAAAATATGATGCAGGTAAAGGTGGTCCATATCTTTGCGGGAAATGAGATTTATTTTCTCATTCCATTCATGATATAGTAGACCTAATTGGGTAAATAATGCTAATTTTTTTTCCGGTAATTGGAAGTATTTTTGAATTAATGCAATACTGTCTTCTACCGGAATTACCTCTTCCATTAAATTTTTTCTCTTGAGTTTTTAAGCACTTGCAGCAATATTTCTTTGGCGCGGTATAATTGGCCTTTTACAGTACCGATAGGGATATTCAGGTGCGCCGATATTTCTTCGTAGGACCATTCTTTAAAGTAACGCAGCTCAATTAATTTTTTGTAGCGTGGTTTTAATCTGTCGACCACCTCACGCATGATTTTCGCTTTTTGCGCTTTAATAAATTTCTCTTCGGGGTCCAGGTAACTGGATTTAATGTCCATGGTCATTTCGCCGCCTTCATCATTTTCATAAGTATTGTCAATAGAAAGCGGTTTTATTTTCTGCCTGCGCATGTGGTCAATACAGTTGTTGGTGGCTATCCGGAACAGCCAGGTGCTAAATGCATAATCGGGGGTGTAGTGATGCAGGCTTTTGAATGCTTTTCCAAATGCTTCCATAGTCAGGTCATCGGCATCATCCTGGTTTTTTACCATCTTGAACATCATGTAATATATGGCATCATAGTACCGTTTCAATAATTCGGTATAGGCTTTTTGGTCGCCTCCCGATGCTTTTTGCACGAGGTTGTAATCATAATACGCTTTCGCTGAAAGATACTCTAAGTTTTCCATGCCGCTTGTTTAAATAAAAGTTTGGATATTGCTACCAGAGGATAAAAGTAAAAAAGTAAAAGCCATTCCAATAGCAACGAATATACTACTAATTTGGTTTCGCCCATTCGTTTCATGGCTTTCAGGTTAACAATGAACTGGATAATAATGTATCCCCCAATTATTCCTAATGCTATGAATCTGAATCGCTCGAAGAACAAAAGTACAATGGCGGAAATCCAGAAAAAATATTGCTGGAACGTAATTATTCCGAGGATAAATTTTGAAAAAGGTTTATAATATTGTGCTGTGGATACATGCCTGCGTTTTTGCTGCAACCACTCTTTCATATCTTTCTTAGGTTCGGATAAAGTGATGCAATCTTTACTTGCTGCAATGCGGGTATTGTAGCGGGTAGCAGATTTGTTTACAAACAAATCATCATCGCCCGAAGGGATTTGCGAATAGGGTGAAAATCCTTTTTGTTTCAGAAAAAATGATTTGCGGTATGCCAGGTTCCGGCCGACTCCCATATAGGGCATACCACCTAATGCGAGCGAAAGATATTGCAACCCTATACGGAAGGTATCCATGCGAATCATTTTATTTATAAGCCCTTTTTTGTTGGAATAAGCACCATAACCGAGCACAATTTCTGTTTTCTCGTCAAATGTTTGCATGATTTGCATCAACCAGTTTTTACTCGCCGGAAAACAATCGGCATCAATGAAAACAAGATGATCATATTGGGCGCTTTTAATCGCAATAGTTAAAGCCAGTTTTTTCCCATGTTTATAAACTTCGTCTTCTTTTATCTCCAGCACCTTCAGACGGGGATTATCATTTTGTACTTCTTTTAAAACCGTTAATGTACTGTCCCAGGAACAGTCATCAACCACTATAACTTCAAAAGTAGGATAGTCCTGTTCCAATACCAAAGTGAGGTTGTTTTTGATATGAACAGCCTCATTTCGGGCACAAATGATAACTGATGCCGGGGGCATGGCATTTTTTGCAGGCGCTGTTTTTTTGCCTCCAAATGCCAACCGGAAGTATGCTATACCACAAAAGAACAGGTAGATAGCGAAGCAAAAGCAAAGTAAACCAAGTACTATATTGGCAAGCATCAACAGTTAAAAATTGTAAATCATGCAAAGCTATCCTTAGTTCTGAGCACTATTCCTTTTACTTTTGGCATCATTTCAACAAAATAATTAACACTCATTTGAATTTTAAACTGCTCCATACCGACCCAAACTCGAAGGCAAGAGCCGGGATTTTACACACTGCACACGGCGATATTGAAACTCCCGTATTTATGCCGGTTGGCACTATAGGCTCGGTTCGTGGGGTTACACAGCCCGATTTGGAGAAGGATATTAAAGCCCAGGTTATTTTGGGCAATACATATCACTTATATATACGTCCCGGTATGGAAGTGTTGAAAGCTGCCGGTGGACTTCATAATTTTATGAACTGGCATAAACCTATTTTAACAGATAGCGGAGGATTTCAAGTTTATTCACTTTCGCCAACGCGGAAAATAAAAGATGACGGGGTAGAATTTACATCGTATTTGGATGGCTCGAAGCATTTCTTCACGCCTAAGTCGGTTTTGGATATTCAACAAATAATTGGTTCCGATATCGTAATGCCTTTGGATGAATGTGTCTCACTGCCCGCTGAACACAATTATGTGCGCAAATCGGTGCAGCTTACCCATAAATGGTTGAAAGAAGCTAAGGTTTATCACGATAGCAGGGAAGAAAAAAAGCAAATGCTATTTGGTATTATTCAAGGTGGCACTTATGCCGACTTGCGCGAAGAATCAGCCAAGTTTGTTGCTGACTTAGATATGGATGGCAATGCTATCGGCGGGCTTTCTGTAGGTGAACCTGCTGAAGAAATGTATGCTATGACGGATAGAGTTGTCCCTTTTCTGCCGGAAAATAAACCCCGCTACCTGATGGGTGTCGGAACTCCCGATAATTTATTGGAATCGGTTGCCTTGGGTATTGATATGTTCGATTGTGTGATGCCTACCCGCAATGCCCGCAATGGATGGCTCTTCACCAAAAACGGTGTTATAAATATTGTCAATTCCAAGTGGAAAAATGATTTCTCACCGATTGACCTTGACGGAGAATCTCCCGTTGACCTCTTTTACAATAAATCCTATCTGCGCCATTTACACATGTGCAAGGAGCTTTTAGGTATGATGATTAGCAGTATTCATAACTTAGCATTTTATACCTGGTTAATGCAGGAAGCCCGCAGGCATATTATTGCAGGTGACTTCGCAACCTGGAAAGTGGATATGGTGAAAAGAATTACTACACGTTTATAAAATGGTTAAACATCTCAACATATGGATTTATGGCAGGGTGCAGGGTGTTTTCTATCGCGCTACTGCGGTAGAGATAGCTATTAGTTTGGGTATAAAAGGTTTTGCCCGTAATGAAAATGATGGTACGGTATATATAGAAGCCGAAGGCGAAGAAGCCAACCTGAAAAAGTTTGTTGACTGGTGTAATGAAGGTCCGCCAAGGGCGAGTGTTGAACGGGTTACTACCGAAGAATCTGAAATGAAAAATTATTCCAATTTTGTGATTCAGCGATGAAGCCAATTAAAAAGTTAGACATATATATCCTCAAAAAATTCCTCGGGACTTTCATCTTCTCTGTTGCTATTATCAGTGTCATTATTATTGTGTTTGATATCTCCGAAAAGCTGGAAAGCTTCCTCAAGCATCATGCTCCCTTTAAGTTAATTGTAAAAGATTATTATCTGAATCTGGTTCCATATTATGTAAACCTTTTCAGTGCGTTATTTACATTTATTTCGGTAGTGTTTTTTACATCGCGTCTTGCGGCACGCAGCGAAATCATCGCTATTCTTAGCGCCGGAACCAGTTTCTGGAGGCTTTTGTATCCCTATATGCTGGGAGCATTAATTATTGCAGGATTATCGTTTTACCTCAACAACTTTTTAATTCCCGATGCCAACAAAACACGTTTGCGATTTGAAAATACCTATGTCAATGACCGTTCGCGGAATACCAACATAAATATTCATAAACAAATTAGTCCCGGGGTGAATATATATATGGAACACTTCGACAATTTTCAGAATTTGGGAACCCGCTTTTCTATGGAGCATATAGATAGTAAAGACCAGCGGCTGACCTACAAACTTATATCAGAACAGATAACCTACGACAGCGCCCGCAAAGTATGGAGGATATTCAATTATTTTATACACACGTTTAATCCCGATGGCAGTGTTAAACTCACTTCGGGCATGATCAAGGATACTATACTGAAACTTAACCCCAAAGATTTTGAAGAACGTATTGAAGATGTGAAAGCTATGAACTACAAGGAGCTTAACGCCTACATTGACAAAAAACGCATGGAAGGCTCTAACAATATTGCCCAATATGAAGTTGAGCGCGATCAGCGTACCGCTTTCCCTTTTGCTACTTTTATACTTACCGTTATTGGCGTATCGCTTTCTACTCGCAAGGTTAGGGGGGGTACCGGCCTGCACCTGGGGGTGGGGCTTATGATTGCTTTTTCCTTTATACTCTTTATGCAGGTTTCTACCACTTTTGCTACCAGCGGAGGGTTCATTACCCCGCTTGTCTCCGTTTGGATACCCAATTTTATTTTTGGCATTGTGGCGTTCTTTATGATTAGGATGGCGCCGAAATGAGTTGAAAGTAGAAAGTCAAAAGTGAAAAGTATCCCCCTCCGTTGGAGGGGTAGGTTGCTAATATTAAATTTTCCCGATATTTTCTAAAATTTATATGTCACACTTTTATACGGTTTTCAAAAGTGCGACATTAACTGTTACCTCAAAATATTCAGTATGTTATGGTGTGACATAAAATTTCTCCAACTGTGACATAAAACTGTGCGTGGCAAATGCTATGCAAACGCAGGTCATTGACTTTTGGGGAAGAAGATATTATTTTAGTCCGGGCCGGAGGGGCAATTATGAAAAACGTCATAGACACTAAGTAGTGGTACCGAATTAGTGTCGGAGCCCGACAGGCAAATGGAAAAGCTCAAAATGCATTGGAATAAAATAAAAAACCGCCATGTGAGCGGTTTTTTATTTATTAAAGCCCAGGATTATTTTTTTCTGCTGGGCAATCCTAATTTCCATCTAATCATGTCCCCAATTATTGGGAAAATATCATTATGTTTTGCACCAAACCTGAATGTTTTTGTGGAGTCATAATTACCCAAATCCCTATTTTTACCATCATCTTCGGGCAAATATTCTTTTAACCCTTTAAAATCATCAGATTCTTTTTGGTCATCAGTCAAAGTATAATATCCCCACATTGGATTTGTATGGGAAAAATCTAGAGTGCTTATACCTTGCATTAATTTTTCTTGATTTTCAGGCATTGTAAATAAATCATTTTTACCAAAGAAAAAATCAAAGTATAATTTTGCTATAGCTTTTAGAACAACCGGCTGTGCCGCTACTGTTTTCAGTTTTGCATCTGAAATCGTGATATCAGTAATATTTAATACAGAATCCCAATACTTATCTGCAATTGGAAGCCTAGGTTCAACTACAGTTGGTAGGGCACCAGAGATGTTAGTTTTATTGAGGAATAGCAAAGCATTGATAGCGACAAGTTCCTTTCTGCTTAAGCCATTCTTAGTCCATTCAGATTGATCCTTTTCATTAACATCAAAACCTATTGCATCGAATTTATCATCTATAAGAACTTCTTTAATATACTGGTTAACTGGATTGGAAGCATCAAATTTTAATGCGAGTGATTTTTCTACGCGTTTTACCAAATTGTTAAGGTCGTGAAATAACTGTCTTTCCTGCTCAATACCAAGCCCAAGATGAATATCTATGGTTAGAGTACATTGCTTAGATGCTTCTAAACATTCGCTCCAAACTGATAATTCTTCGGATGAAATTTGCTCTTTATATTTTGTAGGATATAGTGAGCCTTTTGAATATTTATGTGTTGTGCAAATATCTTTTAAGAAGTCGAGAACTAATTCAGCAGCCTTTCTTCTATGCTGTCCATCAACTACCCATAGTACATCACCATTGCTTAAAAATATTTTATAAGCAATCGTTTCATCATTAAATGTTATCTGAGGTATTACTTTAAGATTCGTACCATTAGGACTACAATTTCTAAATGACGTTACGATTGGTGCAAGAGCAAAATACGGTTGCTGTCCCATGTCCTTTATAATATCATCTAGTTTTCCTTCTGTTGGAATATTTTGTTTTTGCCTTTTTAAATAAACAGCATGTAATAGCCCTTTTACCATATACTTAGCAATCGCAGTAGCATGTTTTATGTCGAGTGGCCTCTGAGCAACCTCTGAATTTGTAGACCTTTCATTAGCTACTTCTGTAAACTGTATTAATTCAAAAAATGACATTTTAATTGTAAAGGTTTCACTACCGCAATTAACCCCATTGAATGTTATAAGAGGTTTTCCAGATGTGCTTTGATTTGTTTTGGCTTCTCCAAAACTAATAGGTTCAATAGAGAGTGTTTTTGTATTCATTTTAATAGTATTTAATGAGTTTAATGATGTAAATGTAAATATCAATATTGTATCCTGGATGATTTATTTTCATATCCAGGCAGAATGTATTGAATACGAGAACAATTATTTTTGTGCCTGGATAAAATAATATATAATCCTGGAATAAAAATAATTATTCCAGGAATAATTATTTTTTATTGCGGCTTCTTATAGCTTTTAGGATATACTTCCACCATACTACAATAATAATGAAATTCCAACCTTTAAAAATAATTCCCTAAATTTGCAGTATGATATCCAAGCCAATTATAGATACTATAAAAACCACTGTGCACTCCATCATTCCTGATGCGCGAATTATATTGTTTGGTTCTATGGCAAAAGGTACAGCCGACAAAGGCAGCGATTATGACTTATTGGTAATTTCGAAGGCTAACATACCCAAACAGGAAAAGAGTGGTTGGAGGAGTAAACTTGATACAGCGCTTGTGTATGCATTAGATGCACCCGTTGATATTGTGCTGAACAGTGAAGAAGAAGTGGAAAGGAAAAAGGATTTGCTTGGCCATGTGGTGAAATGGGCAGTTAATGAGGGTGTGGAGCTATGACTAAAAGCGAAAAGGATAATATAAGTGAATGGTTTAAAAAAGCTGACCATGACCTTATAGCTGCTCATAAATTGATAGTTGATGCGGATATATTAGATACCGTTTGTTTTCATTGTCAACAGGCAGCAGAAAAATATTTGAAAGCCTATTTAATTTTTAAAGGAATTGAGCCCGAGAGGACTCATAATTTAAAAGATTTAAAAAAAGATTGTGCAAAATTTGATGTTGACTTTAATGCTTTTGACTTTAAAGACTTGACTCATTATGCCAGTAATGCAAGGTATCCCGATGATTTTATGGAGCCTTTACCACAAGAAGCCCAATATTATTTGGAAATAGCTGAAAAAGTGAAAGAATTGGTGCTTAGTAAGATAAATCCATCTCTGTAAAACTCCTGCTCATACTATAGTTCCTTACAGCTTTGCTATGCACATCTGCCATAATGCAAGGTTAGGTAAAAGTTCATAAAGTAGAAAGCTTATAAAGTACTACGCTGGTGTTCAATAACTTTATAAACTTTAAGAACTTTGTCAACTTTCTGCTCACGTATTAATTTAATTCCTATATTTGCAGCCCGAAAAAAAAAGATAGGTATGTCAAGAGTATGTCAGATAACAGGTAAAAAGGCAATAGTAGGAAACCGCGTTTCCCACTCTAATGCCAAGACTAAGAGGAAGTTCAATCCGAATCTTCAGGATAAGCGTTTTTATATCCCTGAAGAGAAAAAATGGGTTACCTTGAAGGTAAGCACCTCCGGAATTAAAATAATTAACAGAAGAGGC
>DATHOL010000468.1:0-2749 GCA_035484895.1 Bacteroidia bacterium
TAAAAGAAAGTGTAAATTATTATACTGATAATCTTGATTATTATTCTTTCGGAACTAAAAGGCCATTTAAAAAAGCCGTTATTAATCAACTTAAAAGACTATTCTTTAATAAACCTGTTCTTTCTATTGTTTTAAGTAATGATTTTCTGTATGGGAAGTTCTTTCTTGGCTTTTTATTTAAGTATACGAAATATATCGAGCCTCTTGAATACTTCTATAAGACTTTGGAAACAGAAGAGTCAAAAGAACTTTTGTTAAAACTTATGGCTTTCCGGTTGCTTGGGTATGTTAAAGTAAAACTGCCTTTAAGTTCTCCAAAATTTTGGGAAGGAATAAAAGAAGTTGAAAAGTTAAAAAATGAAAATGATTTTGTTGAAGTTAAGTCATTCCCTTGGAAAGTTTATTTACACAATATTGAAAAACTTGGATTCCCCCAAAAAGTTTATATCAATTCGAAAGGGGCTTATACAACCTATGTTTTGCAGCAGTATGTAAAAAAAGTAGATGGAAAAAATCTGGGGCCAGAAAAGGATGATGTTGCACTGGATTTGGGTGGGTGTTATGGTGATACATCTGTCTTTTTTAGTGATTTAGTTGGAAAAGGCGGTAAGGTTTACGCGTTTGAATTTATACCTGGAAACTTAAATGTTTTCCGGAAAAATTTGGCTCTTAATGATTTAGGAAAGGATTCTGTTGAGATAGTTGAAAGACCGGTTTGGGAAACTTCGGACAAAAAAATATATTACAGTGATGCAGGTGCGGCAAGCCACGTGAGTTTTGAAAAATTTGAAGGATATGAAGGTGAAGCATTGACCATTACCATTGATGATTTTGTAGAAAAGTATAACATTCAAAAATTGGATTTTATAAAGACAGATATTGAAGGCGCAGAGCCTTATGCCTTGAGAGGTGCAATAAAAACTCTTACTAGATTTAAACCTAAATTAGCTATTTCTATATACCATGGAATGGGTGACTTTACCGACATTATCAGGCAAGTAAATGAACTTGGGCTTGGCTATAAATTCTATCTGGGGCACTATACTATTTATGCCAGTGAAACTGTTCTCTATTGTAAAGTGGACAAATAGAAAAGTGTTTTCACATTTATTCCCCTACAACCCTTGCCGGCACCCCTACCGCAGTTACGTTAGCCGGAATATGTTTTAAAACTACGGCTCCTGCGCCAATAATAGCTCCTTCGCCCACAGATCCGTCAGGTATTATAATGGCGCCTGTTCCTATAAAAGCATCGCGGCCAATTTTTACCCGGCCTGCAGTATGTACTCCCGGCCCGAGGTTAGCTCCGTCTTCAATAGTATTATCATGGTCGATAGTGGCTCCGGTGTGAATATTTACAGAATTCCCGATTTTAGTTCCCGTAACAACAATTACTCCCTGGCCTATATAACAGCCTTTGCCTATTTCTACATCCTCGTCAAAACAAGCGGTAGGATGAATAGCATTAATAAGTTCTAATCCGGAGGCACTGATTTTCTCGGATAATTTTCTCCGCAAAGGATTATTTCCAATGGCAACAATAGCGCATTCAACTCCCAACGTTTTTTTGAATGCAGGTAGTTCATCTGTGTTTCCAATAACTTTCAGCCCTTTAATTTCCGAACCTAGCTTGGATGTATCATCATCTATAAACCCAACCACATCATACGTTTTCCCTGCTTTCAGAATTTCTAGAACCACTTTAGCGTGGCCGTCAGCCCGTGCTCCAATAATCAACGTTTTTTTCATGAGTTAATTTTTACTAAAATAATGGAATCCCGAGTACTCGGGACGGATTGCTTATGATTAAATAAAGATTTTTTTGTTTCTGAATATGCATCATACCTGTGTTCATCATATTAATCTGCGTAATCAGTGTTCCAGGCATTTATATTACCCTGCCCAGTTTCTTTTTGAGCATTCTTTTAGCTGAATCCAAACGCCTTTTTTGTTCAAGCTTTTCCTGCATTTTAACCAGGTCTTCATCATTTAAAGGCTGCCTGATTAGCTCTTCAATTTCTTTTATCATGAGTTCAACCCTGCGGCTTTTAAGTGATAGGACGGCTTTTTCAGTTGTAATGCCCAAATGGTCGCGTTCTGTTTTTATACCTATGCTGCGGCGGCTCCAATCGCTCATTATGTAATTATCATTGGCAAGAGACATGGAGAAGGTGCTCATATCCGCATCACCGTGGCGCAAAAAATAATCTTCATTTATTTTTTCTCCCCGCTCAAACATTGCACAGCATTCATCGTAAATGCGCTGGCATAATATATTCTCAAAGGTCAGATTATCTGCTTTCAGGTTTTGGATAATGTAATCTGCAATTTTCATAGTAAAGACAGGCGGTTCTTCCTGCCCGGGTTCCAATTCGCCAATAAATGTTGCGTCCTCTTCCCCATATTTTACCAAAACCCGTATCAGTTCTTTTTCCTGCGGCTCCACCGAAAAGGCTTCCGCTTCATTCGATTTTTTTTGAGGGCTTTCTGCCGGTTTAGGTGCAACAGTATTGGATGGAACTTCATTAAATAATTTGCTCCTTATTTTGCGCAGTTCACTCCATAAAACAGGTTCTTCCACCTGCATCAGACGGCTGCATTCACGTATATATAGTGATCGTGTAATCATTTCCGGAATATTGGCAATGGCATGAACCATATCCTTTATCAGCTCAGCCCTTTTAACAGGGTCTCCTTCCGAAAGTTTTGCCAGGGAACGTGTACGGTAGACAATAAAATCAACCGCATT
>DATHOL010000469.1:0-5690 GCA_035484895.1 Bacteroidia bacterium
AGCTGGCACAGGGCTTATTTCTCCAACATTTTTTCAAGCTATTCCACCCCTGAGTTAATTATGTTCTTTTGAAAATAAATACTATATAACCACATAATATTCTGATTAAAATCATTTTTTAAAACATTAAACATATTGCTATTTCTGTCTGATGAGCAATTAGCAATTGATTATCATTTTAATTTCCTATACTTGCAAAACCAACATACCATAAATTACCAAAATGAAACAATTATTTACGCTAACAGCGGGAATTGCCTGTGCTTTTTCGCTTTCGGCCCAGCAAACTGCTCCTAAGGAAATACATAATGCAAATGGCTCTTTGTATAAAGAATGCTATTATGTAAAGGCTACAAAACCCTTAAAAGATATAATAGCCGAGCGGGCAGCTAAAGGACTTAACAAACTTACCACGCATTTCGGCCCTGCGGCTGACGGCCCTTCCATGGAAAATTTTGCCCGGAAGTCGCACCATCCGCGCACAGATATGCCTATTCCTGATGGCGCACTTCAAACAGATTATGGAAAATTCGGGGTATCCGCTCCTATTAAAAATTTTGAAGGACAAGGAGGGCTCGGCTCATATCCGCAGGATCCGAACGGAATGATAGGTTCCAATTATTATGTACAAACAATAAACAGCACCATTGCAGCATGGGACAAAAACGGTAATTCATATATCCCTCAAACCGACCTCGATGCTCTTTTCGGTTCTGTCGGGCAGTGTGATTGCGGAGACCCGGTAACTGTTTACGACAAAATTGCCGACCGTTCGATTATTTCAGAATTTGAAGGGCTTCTTGGCCGGAACAATAATATAGATACTCTTTTGTTCGCCGTTTCCCAGACCAATGACCCGAATGGCGCATATTGGATTTATGCATTCGAACCTTATGCCAATAGCTTTGATGATTATCCTAAATATAATGTATGGGGCAATGGATATTATATGACATGCAATTGCAGTTCTCCCGATATGGTTGTAGCCTATGAACGGGATAGCATGCTTGTGGGCAGTTCACATGCAGCGTTTATTGCTATGCCTTGGAATTACGGGCCTTATTCGCTGGAGGGTTGCGGCGGTAACTTTTTCTGCCCTCAAATGCTGGACTGCGATGGCACTCTTCCGCCTGCAGATGCTCCGGAATACCTGTTTTACTATTGGGATGATACCTGGGGTTGCGGTGGCAGTAAAGATACGATCAGCATTGAACAAATAACTGTGAACTGGACTACCCATTCAGGTTCAATTGATGCTAAATTTCAAACTCTTACTATGGCTACATTTAATTCTAATTTTCCTGCTGATTTTGACGCCAATCTTCCTCAACCGGGCAATAACACATCCGACTATCTAGCTTCTTCCGATGGATTTTTCGGTTACCGGATTCCCTATTTAAGATGGGCAAGTTATAATTCTGCAGTAATGCAGTTTCCCGTTAATATCGGAACTTTAAGCCAGCCTGTTTCCGCTTTAAGATGGTATGAATTACACCAGGATACCACAACTAAGAAGTGGAGCATATACCAGGAATCTACCTATGGCCCTAATGATGGTATAAGCCGTTGGGAAGCATCTATAGCCATGGACCAAAACGGGGATATTGGCATGATGTATACAGTTTCCGACCCGACTTCCGTTTATCCCGGAATCCGCTATACCGGCCGGAGGTATTGCGATGTACTTAATACAATGACCCTTGCAGAAGGTACGGCAGCTACCGGTAATACGCTTGTAACTACGCCGCAAGGTAATGGTAACCGCTGGGGCGATTACTCACATCTGTCGGTCGACCCTGTTGACGGTAAAACATTTTGGGGAACAACTATGTATGCCGAAAGTGGTGTGGGGAACGGTATTAATGCAGGAACACGGGTTTTTTCTTTCCAGGTTCCTGTTTGTGTAACCGATGCGCCGGATATTGTTGATTCATACCATGCTTCCCTTACAACCTATCAGAATGGAGGCACGCTTAACATAAAGGGTACCGATTTCCCGCAAGGCGAAAGATTAGTGGTGCAGCTTTTTGATGTTAATGGTAAAACCATACTGCAGCATGAGATAGTTGCCAATTCAAAAACCCTGGAAACCTCTTTCAATGTTTCATCGCTTGCTAAAGCAATTTATTTGGTACGGGTTGGAAATGACCATATCCAAAGGGTTGTTAAAGTAGATATTCACTAATTTTAAACAGACATCCAACAAAAAGCCTCCCGGTGTAAAATCAGGAGGCTTTTTATATTACCTGACCAATTCCCGTTTTAAAGCATTTACAGTTTGCTTATTTGTTAGTGGAACTGGTAAACCTTATTTAATTTCGTTTTAATTTCCTATACTTGCAGCATTATCATACCAAACCAACACCTCCATGAACAAATTATTATTTCTTAGCGGCGGAGTAGCCCTTGCCCTATCCTTGCCTGCACAAACGGTGCAATACAATGCAAATGGGTCTGTTTACAGGGAATGTCTTTCCGTAAGGACAACAAGGCCATTAAGTGAATTAAGCGATGAAGCAGAAGCCGGAAGAAAAAGCAACCCTGCAGTACATCCGCATCCTTCTGTGGATGGCGATGCACATTATGCTCACTTTTTAAATAAAAGCAAATCCAGCCATAATGCTTCTCTCAATATTCCTGACGGTTCCTTGCAAACGGAAAATGGAACAGTCGCCTCTCCTGCACCTATTGTAAACGTTGACGGGCTGCAGAGCATTCAGGGTGGTTATCCGCTGGACGCTAACGGAATGATTGGCTCTAATTATTATGTTCAAACCGTAAATAGTTACTATGCCATTTATAGTAAAACAGGAACCCTGGTTAAAAAGGCCGATCTATATGCACTTTTTGGCTCTATTGGCGATGGCGATTGCGGCGACCCGGTAACCATGTATGATAAAATAGCCGACCGCTGGATTATTACTGAATTTGAAGGCTGCACCAACAAAACCCAGGATATTGATACCCTTTTAATTGCCGTATCAAAAACCAATGACCCAACAGGAGCTTATTACTTGTATGCTTTTGACCCCGGCAGTACTAACTATGATGATTATCCGAAATATGCCATTTGGGCTGATGGTTATTACATGACTTGTAATTGCCAGAACCCGGACATGGTAGTAGTTTATGAGCGCGCTAAAATGCTTACCGGCAGTACCGCCGGCATGGTATCTATCCGGTGGAACGATAATCCCTGGAACTTTGTCTGCCGTACCTGCAACGGCCCTGATTTCTTTTGCCCTATGATGCTTGATTGCGATGGAGCCCTCCCACCCTATGGTTCACCCGAATATTTATTCTATTACTGGGACCCTAACTGGGCATCGGGTGGCAATAATGAAATTTGCATTGATAAGATTACAGTTAACTGGACAAGTAAAACAGGTACCACCTCCCATTACGATACCCTTCCTACAACAGCATTTAATTCAACCTTTACAGGAAACTATGCAGCCGATATTCCACAACCGGGGAACAATACCGCTAATTATTTAGATGCCCTGGATGGATTTTTCTCTTACCGCGTTCCATACTTACGTTGGGGCACCTATAACGCTGCCGTAATGTGCAATGCCGTAAACATTGGCACAGCCAGCGTTCCGGTAAGCGCAATCAGATGGTATGAACTACACCAGGATACAACCAGTAAAAAATGGAGTATTTATCAGCAAGCTACTTACGGGCCCAGCGACGGAGTGAGCCGCTGGAACGCATCTATAGCCATGGATCAAAACCATAGCATTGGATTGGAATACAATGTATCCAGTCCGGGAACGGTGTATCCGGGCTGCCGTTATACCGGAAGAAGGTCCTGTGATGCTTTGAATACTATGACTGTTGCAGAAGTGAATGTACGCAATGGTAATGCTATTTCCAATACCCCTGAAAATGGCGGCAACCGCTGGGGCGATTATTCCCATCTTTCTGTTGACCCGATTGACGGTATCACTTTTTGGGCAACCAACATGTACACCAATAGCGGCTATTCATTTGGCGAAAACATTGGAACAAGGATTTATTCCTTTCAGATTACCAAATGCCCAAGCGATGTGCCCTCGGTAACCGACTCCTACAGCGCTTCCCTAAAAGCTTATCAAAGCGGTGGAACACTAAATATTAAGGGCACCGGTTTCCCCGAAAATGAAAAATTATCTGTCCAACTTTTTGATATTAACGGCAGAACCATAATGCAACATGAAACAATAACTAATTCAAATACGCTCGAAAGTTCTTTCAATATTTCATCGCTAGCCAAAGCAATTTATATTGTACGGGTTGGCAACGACAACATTCAAAGGGTTGTTAAAGTTCCAATTCAATAAACGCTCTTATATTTATAAAAAAATGCCCCAATCAATTGGGGCATTTTTTTTGGTTACTATTATACGTACCGGCTTATTTGCAAAATACCCGGAAATCGAAATTACTGATTTTAGTCATTTTTTAGGCTAATTTCTTCTTTTTAAATAAATCGTTAATTATTGATATCCATTAAGTTTATGTATTCAATAATTTTCATGTTGATTTTTTTCTATAAATAGTTAATACTGCTTTAAGCATTATTGGTTTATTTATGTATTTTGGCAAAAATCATTATTATATCCCTACTACCAGATGGGGTTTGCCTTACCAGCAAAAATTAATGATTTTATAAATTGGTATCCATAAATTCAAATAAAAATTCAAATTCAAACCCACGCTATGTTCGCTGAAATCAACGAATATTTAATTATTACTCCTATGAAAAAACTATCCTCCATTTTATTTTTTACTTTAAGCTGTTCATTTTTTACTTATGTAAGCGCTCAGACAGGAACATGGACCGCTTTAGCTCATCAAGCTCCTCACGATAACCAGGGAGTAATGATATTGCTGACCGATGGAACTGTAATTTGCAGCAACACGTCCGGCTCAGGCTATGGCACAGGCTGGGATAAACTTACACCCGATGCAAGCGGAAGCTATGCAAATGGTACATGGACAAGTATTGCAAGCATGAATTACGACCGGTTTGCTTTTTCATCGCAAGTATTGCCTACCGGAAAAGTGTATGTTGCGGGGGGCGAGTACGGCGCCGGTGGCACCTATGGAGAAGTATATGATCCGGTTGCAAACACATGGACAACATGCGGAAACATACCGGCCAACTGGAATATTTATGATGCCCCGTCTGAACTGCTATATAACGGTAATGTATTGGAAGGCCCTGAGATAGGAGCTAACCAGGGCCAGCCCTGCAACAGTATTCTGCAATGGGACCCAACCACATTAAATTATATTAATGAAAATGCAGAGCCTCAAAACCATGATGAAGCTTCATGGCTTAAACTACCGGACAGTACAGTGTTAACTATTGGTATGCCCTACCCTAATAACCCTGCACAAGATTCATCGTGCAGGTATATACCCCAAACCAATACCTGGCTTGTAGATGCTATGGTTCCAAATAATATTTATGACCAATGGGGTTTTGAATCGGGCAATGCATTTTTATTGCCAAACGGTAAAGCTATTTTCTTTGGCGCAACCCAGTATAATGACATATATACGCCATCCGGCAATCATGCTACCAAAGGCACCTGGACGGCGGCTGCCAATTTCCCGCAAATCAGCGGAAGCTATGTAACACAACCTGATGCTCCGGGAGCCATGCTGGTAAACGGCCACATTTTACTTGCGGTATCTCC
>DATHOL010000470.1:0-13495 GCA_035484895.1 Bacteroidia bacterium
CGAAAGAAGTAAGCAAGAAAGTTGCCCGGCTTCAAAAGAAAAAAGATGAAAAAAAGCAACTGCTTGAAAATATAGAATCTGAAAAAAACACACTTGCTGTTGAAAAGAATGACCAGCAGAAAATATATGAAGAATTAAAAGGAAAGGAAAAGCAACTCCGTAAGGAACTAGCCGAAAAGCAAAGGGCATCTCAAAAATTGGACGCGTCTATTAAAAAATTGGTAGAAGAGGAAATCCGGAAGTCGAATGCAAATGTTAAAGTAAAAAAATCAGACACGAAAACGCTGGAGTTAAAACTTACTCCGGAAGCAGAGAAACTATCTGAGAATTTTGAAAGTAACAAAGGGAAATTACCATGGCCGGTTGTAGAGGGTATAATTACACAGCCATTTGGCACCTATTCTCCTATGCCGGGAATTACCATGAGTAATAGCGGAGTAGAAATTGGAACAACCAAAGGAGCCATAGCGCGAGCTATTTTCGATGGTACCGTTTCAGTGGTTACTGAAGACCCTGATCCATCTCTGGGGAAACTTGTAATAATACGACACGGGCAATTTCTGACTGTTTACAGGCATTTGAAAGAGGTTTTTGTTAAGGCGGGAGAAAAGGTTCAAACAAAACAAACCCTTGGTAGTATATTATATGATGAGCAGAAACAAATGGCTGATATAGAACTTCAAATATGGAAGGGGTTGAATAAACTTGATCCTCAAGATTGGCTTTTTAAGAAAGATTAAGATTCAATAAACAATTTAAATGTCTGATAAACAGTTTTTTTATTGTTTATTTATTAAAATATCCGCCGAAAACGTAAATTGAATGGGAATTTATATACCTTTGTATGAGGTAAGTAACATTTAATAAGTAAAAACTTTATCGGTAAAGAGCTACTTTGTAATTCAATAAAGTTATCTTATGGAAAATCAAATAACTCCTGATGATGAGTTAATTCATCTCTACCAAAATGGCAATGAGGATGCTTTTTGCCAACTCTTAGAGAGGTATAAGAAAAAAGTTTTCGGATATATATTGAACGTAGTTCGTGACCGGGCTATTGCTGAGGATATTTTCCAGGAAACGTTTTTTAAAGTCATACGGACCCTTAAAAAGCAACAATATAACGGTGAAGGAAAGTTTATCCAATGGGTAATCCGGATAGCGCACAACCTCATTATTGATAGTTTTCGACAAAATGGCAAGATTAGCACTGTCAGCAAAATAGTTAGGCCGGATGGCAAAGTGGTTGATGTATTCGATGTTGTTAAAGTAGAACAAGGTTCCGCTGAAGATAACATGATAAAAAAGCAAATTCTCCAAGATATACGAAAATTAGTTGAGCATTTACCTTATGAACAACGAGAAGTAGTTATATTGAGGCATTATTACGATTTGAGTTTCAAAGAAATTGCAGACATGACTAATGTAAGTATCAATACCGCCCTTGGAAGAATGCGATATGCTATTATTAACTTAAGAAGGCTCGCCGAACAACACAAAATAGCCCTATCAGAATAATTTTAACAATAAATCATACCCGGATACAATATATCTGAGGAATTGCAGTTATTATACACATTAAATCTCTTTTTTATGGACAAAAATACTCCGCTCTCATCACTCCCGTCATCAGAACATGAAATGGAATCGAAAGGAAAAGATATGGCCAAAAAACAGGTAGAGAAAGACCCTAATGAGCCTTCTCTTATGTCTATCATGAATATTCAGAACTACTCCAAGGCACTTAAAATTGAGCCTACGAAAAGCGTTCTGCAGTATGTTGAATATATCAAAAACTAAGTTTCCTTTATTTCTTTATAACAGATAGGATAATATTCCCGTATAGTTTTAGTTCATTACTAACTTTGCTGCATGAAAAAGGCAGAGTTATTCCAACACGTAATAGCGTATTTTGAGGCTGCTATGCCAGTGGCTCAAACAGAATTGCATTACAACAATCCCTTCGAATTATTAGTTTCAGTTATTCTCTCTGCCCAATGTACCGATAAGCGGGTGAATATGGTTACGCCTGCTTTGTTCAAAAAGTTTCCCACCGCAAAATCGATGTCAGAAGCTTCAGTGGATGAAGTTAGAGAATATATAAAAAGTATTAGCTATCCTAACAGTAAAGCCGAATACCTTGTTAAAGGTTCAAAAATTTTGGCAGAGAAATTTAAAAGTGAGATACCATCAACAATAGAAGAATTAACAACTATTCCGGGTGTAGGTAGAAAGACTGCTAACGTTATTCTCTCGGTTATTTATAGCCAGCCTAAAATGGCAGTTGATACGCATGTTTTTAGGGTGGCTGCCCGGATTGGTCTTACAACCGGAGCAAAAAACCCGCTACAAACCGAAATGCAATTAATAAAATATTTTCCGGAGGATAAAATACCGCTTGCCCATCATTGGCTTATATTACATGGGCGCTATATTTGCCTGGCGCGCAAACCGCTATGTGAAAAATGCGGCCTCACAAAATGGTGTAAATATTACAATCAGAAGATTAAGGATAAAAAATAATCTGTCGTACTCTTTTCTTTTTACTTTTACTTCCATATTGTAATTAATTATGGAAACTGTTTCTGTTGCTCCTGTTATTGAAGAAAGTTGGGGGTTGGTTCTTAAAGAGGAATTTAGCAAACCTTATTTTTTACTGCTTAAAGAATTTTTACTGGGAGAACGGAAAAAGCATATTGTTTATCCGCCAGGTAAACTTATTTTTTCAGCATTCAATCACACACCTTTTAACAATGTAGAAGTAGTGATATTAGGTCAGGACCCATACCATGGCGCAGGACAGGCGAATGGATTATGTTTTTCAGTAAGCGATGGAATTAAAATGCCTCCTTCATTGGTAAATATTTTCAAAGAAATTCAAAATGATTTAGGCTATCCAATACCAATATCAGGTAACCTGGAAAGATGGGCAGATCAAGGTGTGCTATTACTTAATGCCATGCTAACTGTTCGGGCAAATGAACCGGGCTCGCACCAGGGTAGGGGGTGGGAATCCTTCACCGATAGTGTAATAAAGCATATATCAAATAAAAAGCAAGGTGTGGTTTTTTTACTTTGGGGTAAATATGCACAAGCTAAAGAAACCTTGATAGATGGCTCAAAACATCATATTTTAAAAGCTGCGCATCCTTCACCATTTTCAGCCTATAATGGATTTATGGGCTGCAAGCATTTTTCAAAAGCCAATGAAATCCTTTTATCGCAAGGGAAGCAGCCAATTGATTGGCACTAATGTTTAGTGATTGATTACAAGATTTTCCGTATCAATATTCTTTTCACCATCCGATAAGGAAATAATGTAAGTTCCGTTTTTCCATTCAGCACTGTTGAAATTAATAGTGGTCTGTTCGGGTGCCACTTGCAATTGGGCCATCAGCTTTCCTTCTATTGAAAATATAGAAAGAGATTGAGTTGTATTCGCCAAAGGCACATCTACCGTAAAACTACCTGAGGCAGGATTTGGATATATTTTCAAATGCCCTTCATCTTTCGCGATATCATCTATTGCTAATACATGAGAGACTCCGTTTGCAAAAGTATATTGTCCATTGGGTAATGAATCAAGCGTCATATAACCATATACTGGTGTAATTTTTGACTTGGTATATCCGGGAAATTCCTGCCATTCTGCTTTCGTATCAGGCTTGTACACCAGCAACAAACTATCACAATTAACAGGCATCAGGTCAGTATCTAGGTAGCAGCTACCGTTCAGCACTCCAATTACTTTTCTTCCATCAAAATAGAGTCTGGCAGTGCCTTTGAAACCCGCCTGACGCACACCGCTTATATTCCAGTAACGGTAAGGAGATAAGCGATAATGCAATGCCGTATCTCTTATTGGGTCAGGTGCTGCATAGTTATGTTCCAAATAAAGGAAGGCAGTATCAGTAACTGAATTTACAGTCAGGTTTACTCTTGAATACTGACTCATATTATAATTCCCTGTTTTAGTAATTACCAATGTATCGGAAGATTTTGCTTCCGCTATTTTTGTTCTCATATTCACGCCCGCAAAAACAGGATTAAACGGAACTGTAATAGTGTAATTGGAAAGATTGCCGGATACCATTACGGTTTGTGCATATCCTTTCATGTTGGCAGATTTGAAGTTCACTTCTACCGGAACATTAGTGTAATAGGCTGGAGCATTCATCAACTTTTGTTTAATAAAAACAGTGGCATTAAAATTGTTTCCGTTCGGAACTACGGTCATGGAGTCAATTGAGAATTGCGGAAAGCCCGGTGCATAAACCCAGTTGTTAAAAAAGTCTGTAAGGTTATAACCGGAATAGCGCTCCAGGCTATGCTTCAAGGTATCCGCGCTGACAGGCTGATATGCATGGCCGGCAAAGTAATATTTCATTCCGTTAAAGAAATTACTGTCGCCTAAATAAGTCCTGAGTGTATAAAATATGTCGGAACCTTTATCGTAGGTGGTGCTTATCCAATGAAGATTGCCGTATGTATATGTTTGTGGCATTCCTGACAGGGGCCAATACCCATGGTCGGAAATGGCGCAGTAGTGAACCGCATTTTCATGGTTGGCGCGTGTGTAGGTGTGATAAGTAGAATCTCCATACACATATTGCTCAAAAATACTTTGGTTAAATACCGCAAAACCCTCATTCAACCACATATCTTCGGCAGTGCTGCACGTTACAAGGTCGCCACACCAATGGTGCGAAAGCTCATGGGCCATTATGTTCGCTTCATAAGCAAGCGAACCGTTGGCAGCAAGCACCGGATATGCAATATTACTGGCATGCTCCATTGCTCCACCTGAAAACGGAACCATAGAGTAGCCAACCTTATTCCACCTATACTTGCCATAACAGTTTTGAAATATGGAAATGGCATTTTTTAGATGTACAAAAGACCTCTTGATTTTAGCAGTATCACCGGGTTCTCCGGCAATCACAATGGGTATGGTATCTATACCGCGGAAGGTATCGAGTATAGTGGTATATGGGGCCACATCTACACAGGCCAGGTAGCTCGAGATGGCATTCTGCATTACCCAGGTTCTTGTTCGCGTAGCTCCCGAAACAGAATCTTTGGTAAGATATCCGTTACAAAAAGATAAGTTGGCTGTATCGCTAGTAATATGGAATGTAAAGGTTGATTTGGCAATAAAATTATCGAAGCAGGGATACCAGCATCGCCCGAAATTGTGCGGTTTTACTGCAAACCCAACGCCCAGGTTAAAAGCGTATCCGCCGGAAAAGTAAAAGCCGCCAAAGCCTGTGGGGTCCAATACGGGTTTGCCATGATAGTATACCTGAATACTGTTTGTATCGCCAATATTTTCAGTTGTTGGAAGGTCCACTATAAGCAGCGTATCATCATAAGAAAATTGTAAATGGGTAGCGCCCGTAAAAACAGAATCTACTTTAAAGTGAAGCAAATCGAGGCTGACGGTATTTATGCCATTCATTTTCGGGACGTACTTAACTACTGTATTTCCACGTAATGTATCGGTTGTAAAATCGGTTACATTTAAGCTGATTACATAGTTCAATACATTCACCGTATCGCTGCGCAAGCCATTGGTATCAGGCACATCGTGCGAACCTGCTTTAGCTCCGGCCATTACTACAAAAAGGGAAAATAAGGATAGGAATATTTTTTTCATACGGTTTAATTGATATTCAAAAGTAAGCAAATTACGGCAAATCAGGAACGGGGTTTGAATAGGTACTTTTATTCTCTTTTATTTACGATTTTTTAAAATTTATATGTCACACTTTTATACGGTTTTCAAAAGTGTGACATTAGCACTTTTATTCAGGCAATCAATATTTTATGCTGTGACGTAAAAATTAACAAAGTGTGACATAAAACTGTGCGTGGCATTTGCCAAGCATTTACGGTTATTGACTTTCGGGAAAGATGACAAGTAGGAGTCCTGACACTTTGGTCAGGATAAACCCGATCGGCAAATATTTTTTATTGTTCATTGCAAAGTAATTGCTAACAAGGCACTAATTAGCGGTGCCGAACCCGAGTCCGGACTGGCAATTTCATAATAAATATTATACAAATTTGTAATAAAATAATTATGTTTAGTTATTTTCCTATACCAATTTTAGTATTATCTTTGTTTCATTAAGACACACGAAGCATGAAAAAACTCCTACTCTCTCTCTTTGTTCTTAGCTCTTCACCCTTAGCTTTCTCGCAAGGCTCTTGGACTCCACGTACCTCATTTCCGGATTCCGGATATTCTCAGGGAATAAGCGGTTTTTCGATAGGAAATTATGGTTATGCAGGATTAGGCTCCTATACCGGTGCGGCAATTTCATTTGATGATTTCTGGCAGTTCAATGCTTCTACCGACTCATGGACAAGAAAAGCCCCTTTCCCCGGTAGGGCAAGGGTTTCCCCCGCCTCATTTGTTATTGGGGGTAAGGCATATGTAGTTACAGGCTCTGTAACAAATGGAGGGGCGTGTGTTAACGAATGCTGGGAATATGATACGGCAACCGATGCGTGGACACAAAAGGCCCCTTTCCCCGGAAGCGCAAGGGTTTATGCGGTTGGCTTTGCTATTGACAGTTTGGGATATGTGGGAACCGGAGCTTACGAATTACATGATTTTAGAAAAGATTTTTATGCTTACCACCCCTCCACTAATACATGGACAAGGGTGACTGACTTTGGTGGAATTGCAAGAGATGCTGACTGTGGCTTTGCAGTTAATGGGAAAGGTTATGTTTGTTTCGGGCAGGATAGCATCCTGAATACATACAATGATATATGGGAATATGACCCTATTTTAAATACATGGACTCAAAAAAGTAATAACCCGGGTTCGAGGCTTGTATGTGCCGTTGGATTTTCGATTTGCAATAATATTTATGTAGGTAGCGGAGATACTACTTCATATTTACATTCAGATGACTATGGTAAGTTTTGGAAATATAACACCATATCAGGTATTTGGACTGAAGAAGCAAATACGCCATATCCACACAGGATTTTGGGGACAGCATTTGCTATTGGCGACACAGGATATTATGGGTTGGGGAATGATAGTACAGGGCTTGTCCATACTATTTTTGACAAATTTTATGCCGGTGATAGTTGCAGTAATATTACTACAGGGGACAAAGATATTGCGGATGTTTCAGGTCTAACTATTTATCCAAATCCGAATAATGGAATTTTTACTGTTGTTTGTCATTCTTCTCCGCCGGCTGGCAGAGAAGAATCTCATGCAACAATTGAAATATATAATATAGTTGGAACAAAGGTATTTACCAAGACCCTTCGCTCCGCTCATGGTGACAACCTCATTAGGCTGACCCAACCAAATGGGGTTTATTTGTATCATATTATTACAGAAGATGGCAGTTTACTTAAGCAGGGAAAGGTAGTAATTGATAAGTAGGAATGCTCTTTATGATGAATGTTATTGCGGGCTCATGGATATTAATCATACATTTGTAATGGAATTTTGAATAATGAAAAGCGTATTATCCATATTAGTATTGTTTTCGTTTCTTGTAGTTAATATGAGTAAGTCAATTATTCTCATTAACTACCAGTTGAACAAAGTTGAAATTACCGCCAAATACTGCGTTAATAAAGACAAACCTGAAATGCATTGCTGTGGCAAATGCTTGCTGAAGAAAAAACTAGCCGAGCAAGAAGAGCAACAAAGTTTCCCCGCTTTCCCGGATATTAAAACCGATATTCAATTAGTTCACCAGGTTCATCAGGTTTATAAAGTTTGTCAAGTTCAACAAGGTCCGGATTCTCCGCTTTATGAACTATGTGAACTTTTCACTCAGTTTGAAGGAAAAGGCTTCTTCCATCCTCCGTCAATAGCATAGGCTTAACCCAACGGGTTTCATCTGCATAAATTGCTATAAAGGTGTTTATGCTGCTTTGTCTATATTTATTTTATAACTATTACAATATTAGCTATTATGAAAAGGATATTTTTATTCATTATATTTTGTTGCTCCGTTATTTTTTCGGGGCAAGTGTCTGCACAGTGCGCCTGTTGCAGTTCCATTGGCTGTGGCGATAATTCAGGCGGCGGTTCGGCCCTTGTTAAAAAAGGAAAATTGCTGTTGAATTTAACCAGCCGTTACAGCAGTTTCAAACCGCTCAGCCCTTCGCAAATGGTTAAAGACGCAAACAGCGATACCTCATTCAGTGTCTACAACAAATCGTACCAGTTGACCTATACTTTCAGCCTTACATACGGTATAAGCAATCGGCTTAATCTGGCTCTTACTTTGCCGTACAACTCCATTTCCAATATTCAGACAGTAAGTCCGGGAGAAGGAAGTGTGGATGTATTGGGTACTTCGAGAGGGATAAGTAATATAAAAACCAGTTTGCAATATGTATTGTTGCAACGCAAATGCTGCATGGGTTGGGAAGTAATGCCTACTATAGGGCTTATCGCTCCTACCGGTGTACATAGTAATGTGGCTATGGACGGTTCAATATTTGATGACCAGTTTCAGCCGGGCGCTGATGCCTGGGTGCCTGTTACGGGTGTTACAATAGATAAAATGTTTAAGAAAATTACGGTAAGAGGAGTGTTTACATACGTGTTTCAAAATACAGACCCTCAAGGCAACGTGGATGCCGCTTTATGGAACACAGACATTTCGGGGTATGTTCCTGTGATTAAAAAGGGTGATGGATGTGTTCAAACTCTGAGCGATTCCAATAACACCACTACCATGAAGTGTACTCCGTCATCCTTTGTATTGAATGCTTTTGCCGGATTACAATTGGAACACGTAGGGCAGGATATTATAGCTAACCCGGACGGTACAAAGGTTTATAACTCCAATATAGGAGCCTTTAGAACATATATTTCAGCCGGGCTTGTAGCCAATATCAATCAGCGTTTGTTTGTACCTGTTTCTATTGCCTTGCCAGTTTACCAGCAGCAAAACGGTTACCAGGTAACCTTGCAATGGAGGCTTAGTGCAGGGCTTTCGTATTTGCTTTTCTAAGTAAAGAGAAGGCTTTTAGCGAATCCTTTTAAATGAGGTATTTGTAATTGTTTTGATAATCAGTACAATACAAAACATAGTGTTGCAAATATAAAACAAATGTTTTGTCAGAGACTATTTTGGAAAAAAAATCCTAAAAAAAATTATTTTTCTGTGAAACCCTTATCAATAATGAGTTTTTTCTATATCTTCACATCCAATTAACAAACAAATTAAACCCTAAACCCAAATTAACATGAACAAAGCAGAATTAGTAGACGCAATTGCAGGAGAATCGAAATTGTCAAAAGCAGCAGCAGAAAAAGCGCTTGATGCGTTTGTAAACCAAACCACCAAAGCATTAAAAGGCGGTAACCGCGTAGCATTAGTAGGATTCGGATCTTTCTCAGTTGTTAAAAGAGCAGCTCGTAACGGAAGAAACCCACAAACCGGAAAGGCTATTAAAATTGCAGCTAAAAAAGTAGCAAAATTTAAAGCTGGCGCAGACTTAGCAACCAAAGTAAATAAGTAATTGGTTCTACACAATTTTTAAAAACCCCCTGAAGCGTGTGAAATTCTGCTTCAGGGGATTTTTTATACAATAAAATCAACTTTTGCCGAAGCGTTTTTTGATGGGATAAGATATAGCCAGCAAAGGAATGATCAGCAATGCTCCATAGGTCATTATTTTAAAATGGTCGTAATATTCCCTATACTGGCCGAAAAGAAGGTTCAGGTTGCATAGCAAGTAAGATAGAGCCGTTAATGCAAGTATGGTTCTGAATTTAAAAACCGATATAGTGTTTCGTTCAGTAATCAAAGCATAGATTACACAGGTAACTGCGGGCATAATAAATAAGAAAGCATAATCCTGCTGATGCGGGAATATTAAAGGAACCAGTAATAATAAATAACTTATTTCAACGAACCTATGCATTGTGGAAACCTTTGCCGTAAATGGTTTTGTCCGTAAAAAGTAAAGAGAAAATGAAACAAGTACCAATCTTATAATATTTAGTGCAAGTACAAGATGCTCGTAACTTATATCCATTATATTTCGTCGGATATGCAGCGCAAATTTATCGGGCACATTTTTAACCAGTAAGGTTGCAAGCAAAGTGGAAAGACTATGAAAACTTCGTTCATCCACATCTAAATTATGAATAGTGTTGGCAGGATTAATAAGATTCCACCAACTGGAAATAAGCAGGTTGTTTTGTGCGAAACCTATTACAAACCCTGGTATAAATAAGAGGATAGTATAAAAAATAACAATCAGAAAAGATGCTGTAAATTCCCTCCTGTAAAGTAAATAGGGCAGGAGAACAATTGGAAGTAGTTTAATATTAATACCGAGTGCAATCAATAAAGCACCGCCAAGTTTTTTACCGGAGAAAATAAGTTGTAATCCTTCGAGAATAAGGTAGAGTATACAAATAGTTATTTGCTGGTTATGAAAATTGGATAAAGTAAAGCGTAATCCAAAAATAAAAGGAATAAGAAAGAAAAGTACATTTTGTTTTTGCGTTAAAATAGTAAGATTAAAATAGCGGGAAATAAGTACAATTATTCTATATAAAAAGAAAGCATTTAGGGCAAGCCAGATTAGGTTCCCAATATATACCGGTAGAAAAGTTAATGGATAAATCAGGATGGCAAACAGGGTAGAGTAGTAGTAATGAAAGCCATCTACATAATGAATAGAATAAGCGTCTTTACCGGCAAAAATATCTCTGCTGCCCGCCTCATAAATAAATAAATCGCCTTGCCTTTTGGCAGTGAAAAGGAGATATGTTAAAACCAGAATTCCCCCGATAAGGTAGTACAGAAATGTTTTAGAATTCCGTTGCAATTTATAAAGTGGGTTCAATATGAATTAATACATCAGAAACTTCCGGCAAACTCTCACGGATAGCATCTTTTACCCTGTGCGATATTTCGTGCCCTTTGTCTACACTTAAATGGCCATCAACATAAACGTGCATATCTACAAGATATTTCATCCCCATTTTACGTACCTGGCATTTTTCTACTTCGTTTACCCCATCTACTTTTTCAGCTATCGACCTTATTTTTTCAATTAATTCATGTGAAGGCGCGGCATCCATAATTTCATTAAATGCCGGTCTGAAAATACGGATAGAATTATAAGCGATAATAACCGATGCAATCAAGGAGGCATAGGCATCGGCAGCAATATACCTGGGGCCTGCATAAATGGAAACAGTAATTCCTATCAGTGCCATAAAGGATGTTATTGCATCGCTTCGGCTGTGTGTGGCTTCTGCCAGCATGGCATTGCTTTGCACTGTTTTGCTTTTATGTTTTAAATAACGATAAATTATTTCTTTAATAATTATAGAGGCTAATAACACCCAAAGGGTAAATACTTCCGGCTTTTGCGGAGGGGTCCAAAGTCTTTCTACGCCTCTGCTGGCAATCAAAATGGAGGCTATCATCAGGAAGGTTGCAACACCTATAGAGGCAAGCGGCTCGGCTTTGCCATGTCCATAAGGGTGGTCTTCGTCCGGCCCTTTTACGGAAGTTCTTATTCCAATCCAAACGATAAAGGAAGTCAGCACATCCGACATTGATTCGCCTGCATCCGCCATAAGTGCATTTGAGTGGCCATAGAATGCAGCAATGCCTTTTCCAATAGCAAACACTAAATTTATACAGAGCGAATAAAGCAGCGGGGCTGCCTTTCTTTTCTCACCGGGGTCTGTTGTATTATTATTCCGGCTTTCAGCCATGGGCTAGTCTTTTTTAGCAAATTGAGAAGCTTCCGAATAAATGAATTCGGTATTATCGTCATAAGAAATAACCTCGGCATAACGGCCCCAGTTAATAAGGGTATCGAGCAACCGGTTCGCTTGTTTTTCGGGAAACTCCAATTCAAGAGCGCCCAAAATGATTTCGCGGTGCAAGCGCTTTTTCGCTGATTTCTGAATCAGTGAAATCATCCATTTGAAAATAGGCAGTTCCATTACAGCTTTAGCAAATATTTCTTTTCTCAATAAAATATCCGCATCCATAAATTCCTGCCCCGATGCAGTAATCGTAATATCTCCTTTATCTACTGTGGCGAATCCGAGAATTTCGGCTGCCTCCGTAAGCTGCAATGTTTCATCGGCATCGATACCCAATTCTTCCGCAATGCGGAATATATCTGTAGTATTGGAATTGTGTGTATAGGAGTATTCTAAAAATGTAGCTATGGCGTTTACCACTACATGCGGCAAAAGACGGATAGTTCCTGCTTCACCCGGTGCACCACCCGCTTCAATAGCCCTGGCTTTTGTTTTACCTGCCAGCGCCTCATAAATTTCATCCATGTAGCGTTGAAATGCCGGTGATTGCGGATCGCGTGGTTGTTTCAAATCTACCCTGATTTCTTTCACCATACGGCCGGGGTCTTTCTCCATTACAATTATCCGGTCAGCTAGTGTAACAGCTTCTTCAATATTATGTGTAACCAGCAAAATGGCTTTGCAGGGAATTTTACCTTCTGTCCATAATTCCATTAAATCGCCACGCAATGATTCTGCGCTTAGCACATCTAACGCAGAAAAAGGTTCGTCCAAACAAAGAAGCTCAGGCTCCACAGCCATAGCTCTTGCAAATCCTACCTTTTGCCGCATACCGCCTGACAGTTCGCGGGGATAAGCGCTTTCGAAACCATCCAGCCCCACACGATCCAATAAATCAAGTGCCCTCGGTGTGCGCATATTTTTCGGAACACCCCGCGCTTCCAGCGCCAATTCTACATTTTGAAGTACAGAAAGCCATGGAAACAAAGCGAATGTTTGGAATACAATAGTGGCATTTTCATTAATGCCTTTTAGTGGTACATCTTTATAAATTACCTGCCCCATGGTGGGTTGCTGCAAGCCGGTAATGATGCGCAGAAGCGTGCTTTTGCCGCAACCTGACGGGCCCAGCAAAGCAACAAAATCACCCGATTCAAGGGTCATGTTGATATGCTTTAATGCCGTAAAACGGTATTGCCGTGTAAGGTATACCTGCGAGATATCCGCTAACTCCAATATTTTTTGTTTGCCGTCCATAATGCTAAAATAAAAAAATTATTCCATTTTATATTTTTCCTTTGCCATTGCATATAACCTTCTCCATCCAAATCGATTTATGCATGTAACAAATACAATCATAATAAATGTGGCTGCAAACAACACCGGATAATTGCTCTTAGCGGTAGCATCGGCAATTATTGAACCAAGGCCTATTGTTGAATAGGTGTTTTCATGAGAAGTTACATACTCCGCAATAAGGCTTGCATTCCAGGCTCCGCCGGATGCTGTTATGCTTCCGGTGATTATAAAGGGGAAAAGAGCAGGGAGAATAAGAGTTTTCCAATAGTTCCATTTTTTTAAACGCATCAGCGAAGCGGTGTAACGTAAATCTTGAGGAATGGTTGCTACGCCGGCAATTACGTTAAACAACAAATACCATTGAGTACCCAGCATCATAAAAACGATGGCAGCAATATTTAT
>DATHOL010000471.1:0-7932 GCA_035484895.1 Bacteroidia bacterium
CCCTGTAAGCCTGAAAGGCAAAGGTTTGCATACAGGAATAGAAGCTACCGTAACCTTTAAGCCAGCCCCGCCAAACCACTGGTACAAGTTTAAACGGGTTGACCTTCCGGGAGAACCTATTATTGATGCGGATGTAGACAATGTTACCGACACGGAAAGAGGTACAACCCTTGAACAAAACGGAGCTAAAATAGCCACAACCGAGCATCTTTTAGCCGCTTTGGTAGGTTTGGAAATTGATAATTGCCTGATAGAAGTCAGCGGCCCTGAAGTACCGATTATGAACGGAAGTTCAATGCCCTTTGTAGAGGCACTTGAAAGTGCCGGAATTGAAGAACAGGATGCCACTCGCGTATATTTTGAACTGAAAGATAATCTTACCTATGAAGATGCCAAAGGGCATATTGAAATGCTGGCCGTTCCGCAGGAAACATTCCGGCTGACGGTAATGGTAGATTATAACTCAGAAGTACTGGGAACCCAACACGCTACTATTTATAGCGTAAATGAATTTAAAAAAGAAGTAGCGGCTTGCCGAACGTTTGTTTTCTTACACGAACTGGAATTGCTTTTGAAACACAACCTTATTAAAGGCGGGGACTTTGATAATGCCATCGTTTTGGTAGACAGGGAAATTCCAAAGGAAACCATGGAATATCTTGCCAAGGTATTTAACAAGAAAACAACCGAAATAGAAGTAAAAGCGCCTGGCATTTTAAATAATACTAAGCTTAATTTTTACAATGAACCTGCCCGCCATAAATTATTGGATATGGTTGGCGATTTAGCGTTGGTAGGTATGCCGCTTAAAGCCCATATTTTGGCTGCAAGGCCTGGCCATTCTGGCAACGTGGCATTTGCCAAGAAACTGAAAGAAGCTGCTAAAAAAGACAGGTTTAAGAAAGGAGTTGCCCGTTATAACCCGAACGCAGCGCCTTTAATCGGTATTACTGAAATAATGAATTTACTGCCGCACCGTCCGCCCTTCCTGTTGGTAGATAAAATATTGGAATTAAGCGAAACACATGTAGTAGGCGTGAAAAACGTAACTATGAATGAAGATTTCTTCCGTGGCCATTTCCCGGGAAACCCTATTATGCCGGGCGTTTTACAAATAGAGGCTATGGCACAAACGGGAGGTATTCTCGCCCTTAAAACTGTTCCCGACCCTGAAAATTACCTGACTTTCTTTATGAAGATTGATAATGTACGATTCCGCAATCAGGTTGTTCCGGGCGATACACTGATTTTTCATTTAGAATTAATGGAACCGGTAAGGCGTGGTATTTTCAAAATGAAAGGTACTGCCTATGTAGGCGATAAAATAGCTACCGAAGCTGAAATGATGGCGCAAATAGCCAGGGTGAAGGACACGAATGGTGCAGCAATTGATAAGAAGGCTGAAAAAGTAAAGCAGAATTGAATGAAATGATAAGTACACTGGCACAAATACATAAGAATGCAGAGATTGGTGAAAATGTAACCATTGATGCGTTTGCTGTTATACATGATAATGTTAAGATTGGCGCAGGCACGCATATCGAAAGCCATGCCGTAATATATCCGGGTGCACGAATCGGTAAAAACTGCCGTATTTTTCCGGGTGCAGTTATCAGTGCTGTTCCGCAAGACTTGAAATTTGCCGGAGAAGATACTACTGTTGAAATAGGCGACAATACTGTAATCCGTGAGTATTGTACCATACACCGCGGTACCAAAGAAAACTGGAAAACCGTAATTGGCAATAATTGTTTAATTATGAATTATGTGCATGTGGCGCATGATTGCGTTATTGGCAACCATGTTATTCTTTCAGGGTACAGTGGCCTTGCCGGGCATGTAGATATAGAAGATTATGTGATTATGGAAGGCTATTCCATGGTTCAGCAATTTATACGGATTGGCGCACACGCTTTCCTTGGTGGAAGCTCTAAAGTACGGAAAAACGTACCGCCTTATGTGAAGGCGTCCAGAGATCCGCTTTCTTATATCGGTGTAAATACGGTCGGCCTTTCCAGGCGCGGTTTTAAACCGGAAACCATTAAACAGATTGAAGATATTTACCGCCTGCTTTATGTGATGGGTACAAGTATTCCTACTGCATTAAAAACCATTGAAGCGGAATTGCCCAATACAGCTGAAAGGCAAAACATACTGGATTTTATTAATAATTCGCCAAACGGAATTATGAAAGGCCCATTGAGCAGCCTGAAAGAATCGGATGCTGTGGAGAATTAAAGAATAGAACGCAGATGACGCGGATTGCTTATGATTTAAATAAGATTTTCTACCCTCTGTATTTATCCGTATATATCATACATCCCTGTGTCATCAGCATCCCATTGTATTTAATATCAGGATGAACATCACACTCAAAAACGCAGGTAAAAAGTACAGTAATAACTGGATTTTCCGGAATTTCTCCTATTCATTTATTGCGGGTAAAAGGTATGTGGTATTAGGCCCGAACGGCTCGGGCAAATCTACTTTATTAAAGATTATTTCAGGCGGTGCAACGCTTTCGGAAGGGTCAACCGAATATATATTCAACAGTAAAACTATTAAACCCGAAGATGTTTTTCAATACGTATCCATTGCGGCTCCCTGGCTCGATATTCCGGAGGAATATACACAGGAAGAAATAATTACATTTCATACAAAATTTAAAAAATTTGTAAATGGCATATCCGTAAAAGATGCCATTAAGATTATAGACCTTGAACATGCCCGCGAGAAGCATTACCGCAATTTCTCTTCCGGTATGAAACAACGGGTAAAACTTGGGCTTGCCATACTTACTGATGCCCCGCTCTTATTGCTCGATGAACCTGTTACTGCACTCGATGCCAAGTCAGTTGATTGGTATAAAAACATGATTAACCAATATTCAAAAGACAAGACTATTCTTGTTTTCTCCAATAACCGGGAAGAAGAATTTGGTTTTTGCGAAGAGAAAGTGCAAATCTGTGGTCAGTAGGCAGTAGCCAGTTGACAGTTTGTGTTGCTTATAAACTTTTAACCTTCTATAAACTTTTAGAAAGTAGACCGCGACCTGTAATTAAATATGTTGCGGTGCATAATTTTCCGGTTAGAACCTTTAAATATATACCCTAACGATACTTGGGTTGTAATAAAACTATCCTTATTGCTTGGGTCTCCACGTTTATTACCGGGCAAATAGTTATCGGCCCATCCTTTCGTCATGCCGGGAACCATGGCGGTACGGTTAGCCATATAAGCCGCTTCAGAGCCTTCCACCTGTGTTGCATAATTTCCGCTTACATCATCCAGGTAATCGGTAAAGGTTTCGGTCCATATTAAATTCCATCCCAATCTGAACTGGCGTTGAAAAATGTAATAAAACCCGATACCCACCGGAATACCGGGTTGAATAAGGCTGTATGATTTGCCTTCCGTCTGCAAAGGTTGCAAGCTAACCCATTCGCCATTGTACATGGCTTCCGGGTTATGATGAAAAACACTAACACCGCCGGTTAGATAGGCATTAAAGGTAGTTTTGTAGCTATAATATCCGCCAATATCCGTTATCTGGTAAAAGACCCAATCGGCCATAAGAGATAATTCCTCAATATCGTTTCTGAAATAGAGGTTACGCCCCACCCTTCCATGATTGGTCGACAGACTATCGGCTCCGCAAATACGAATCCAGTTAAGTTGGGCTTCTACAAAAAAACGGCTGTTTATTTTCTTTCTGAAATAGCCACCCACAGCCCAGCGGGTTTCCTGCACTTTCATGTCTATAAGCCAAGGCTTGGCCGCTTGAAGTTGTCCGCCTATATCGCCCAGGTAATTAGATGCACCGAGGTTTAAACCCGCCTCGGTTGAGAATTGTGCTTTCAGGGAAAAAACCCATATTAACAGAAAAGAAAACAGTAGAGTTATTTTGCGCATGTGGGGTGTTTTTACAATGTTAGTGCTTATTAAGATATTTTATATTAACTGACTATTATATTTTACCAGCATTAGTTCTTTGTGTTGCAAAATGCATTATTTCCGCTATATCTGCAATGATTTTAGTTAGGTTTATTTGAATTCCGTTAATTCAAATTTCCAACTAAATTTTTATTCAGCCTTTAAAACCGAACAACACGCTAAAGGTCAACTGATATCTCTTATCTTATAGGGATTTGCTTCGGGGTTATTGATGACAAAAATCATTGCATCTATTAAAATTTAACGATGATAACGGTAACCTTTACGATTATTAACGTAAGAAGTTACTACTATCGCTTTTTTATGTAATGTTGCATAGTGTTACGGCTGGTTTATATACCACACCGGGCTATTAAAAAGGAATGAAAAACATTTACGACAGATTAATACTTATTGGATATGTTGCCGCCATTGCCATACTTGGCTTTATAGGCTTTGAATCGTTCCGTAGCACCACAACATATATTGCTTCCGACAAAGACGTAACCAATACACATAAAATAATTGAAACGCTCGGAACCATCCAAACAACTTTAAAAGATGCCGAAAATGCTGAAAAAGGATATATCATCACCAGCAAAAACATGTACCTTGACCCTTATATAAGCGACCGGAATAAGCTAACCAAAATAACAGGTGAATTACTTACCATTGGCGGCGCTACCCCGCAACAACGAAAGTACTTTATCCACATCGATTCATTAATATCCATGCGGATTGAATTGCTGAATACAGGTATCATATTAAGGAGCAGCAAAAATGGCTTTGATGCTGCACAGCGTATTATAGCATCCGATACTGAAAAAAATGTTTCCGATTCGATTAATGCATTGATAGACCGGGTGCAAAAATCAACCAAAGCATCGCTGGAAGAAAAGGAAGATGACCTTATTCATAACGCGGGAGCCACGGGTAAATTTTATTTCGCAGGCATTGTAGTTTGTATGTTATTATTAATTCTTACCTACATGCTGCACTTAAACGACCGGAGAAAAAGAAACCTTGCCGAACAAAAACTGCACGATAGCCAGCGCCGGTATGAAATGATAGCTACCAATTTTCCTGATGGAACCATCAATGTGCTTAACCGGGAATTAAAATATGTTTTCGCCAATGGAAAAGAACTTTCCAAATTTGAAATTGCGCCGGAAGATTTGATTGGTACAGACTATTTAACGCGCTTCCCACCCGAAAAAAGAAATTCCATAACGAAAGAACTTATGGATGTATTCGAGCGAAAAAGTATTACCTCTACTTTTGAATTTACTTATCGGGGACTACTTTATACAGCCAGTGCAGTTGCTTTGTGGAACAGTGGAAATACAGAGATAGATGAAATACTGCTGGTGGAGCAAAACATAACAGCGCAGAAAAGAGCAGAACAGGATGTACGAAGCTCCCTGGAAAAAGAAAAACACCTGAATGAACTTACATCACTTATTGTTTCGATTGCTTCGCATGAATTCAGAACACCCTTGGGTACTATTATTTCATCTACAGAACTAATAGAAAAGTATATCCGGAACAGTAACGAGGTGGATATAATCAGAGATAAAAGCAACAAACATCTGTTACGTATTAAATCATCAGTCGACCACCTTGTGGATATATTAAACAGTTTCATTTCATTGGAGAAACTGGAACAAGGTAAAATTGAGGTTAAACCTACGCTCTTTAATATTGTTTTATTTTCAGAAGATTTAATAGATGAACTGAACTCTACATTGAAACCGGAACAAAAAATAACCTATAAGCATATAGGCAATAATACCGGTGTTTTTCTGGATAACCAAATGATGAAAAATGTAATAGTAAACCTGCTTTCCAATGCCAGCAAATATTCTCCCGAAGGTTCAACGATTGAATTCATTACCATTTTGAATGAGCAGGAGCTTTCCATTGATGTAATAGACCATGGTATGGGAATTCCGGAGACCGACCAATCACACCTGTTCGAAAATTTTTTCAGGGCAAAAAATGCTGTGAACGTCAGAGGTACGGGATTAGGTCTTAATATTGTAAAACGATATACCGACCTTATGAAAGGCACTATAACTTTTAAAAGTACAGAAGGCGTAGGCACCACCTTTACCATAAATATACCAACAACAAATACCCTGAGCTAAACTCACATAAAACCATGAAAAAAATCCTTCTTATTGAAGATGACGCTGAAATGCGGGAGAACATTTCCGAAGTTATTGACCTTGCCAATTACAATGTTGTAACTGCCGACAATGGAAACAAAGGCGTTGAACTGGCATTAAGTGAAAAACCCGATCTTATCATCTGCGATATTATGATGCCCGGATTAGATGGATATGGCGTGCTTCAAACCATTTCACAAAACCCGGCAACGGCGGGTATTCCGTTTATCTTTCTTTCCGCCAAAGCGGAGAAAACAGATTTGCGCAAAGGGATGAACCTGGGTGCAGACGATTACCTTACCAAACCTGTTCGCGAAGCTGACTTGCTGAATGCCATCCGTACTCGCTTACGGAGAGCTGAGTTTTTCAGAAAGAATTATTCCCGCGATTTGAGCGGCCTTGCAGAATTTATTGATGAAGCTAAAAAATTCAGCCTTCCTTTATCTGTGGCCGCCGACTATCATATTGAATCATTCCGGGGAAAAGAAGATTTATATAAGGCAGGCGAAAAACCCACATCGGTTTACTTTGTAATTAAAGGAAAAGTAAAAACGTGGAAAGTAAACCAGGAAGGCAAAGAATTTATTACCGAAATATATGGCCCCGGCGATTTTTTTGGGTATGTGGCATTGCTGGAAGGCGCTGCGTTTACCGACTCGGCAAGTGCATTTGACGAGGCAGAGGTAGCGCTTATTCCCAAGGACGACTTCCTGTCGCTCATTTATTCCAATCATGAAGTATCAACCCGGTTTGTAAAACTGCTTGCCAATAATATATCCGAAAGGGAAGAAAGGCTTTTAAGCTTGGCCTATAACTCGGTACGCTCCAGGGTTGCCGATGTACTTTTACAGTTACACCGGAAAAATTCGCCCAATGATAACATCCGGATTTCAAGGGAAGAATTAGCCAGTATTGCAGGTTCATCCACCGAATCACTTATCCGCACATTATCCGACTTTAAAAGGGAATGGCTCATTGAAACCGATGGCAGGGAAATTAAAGTTCTGAATCCTTTTGGGCTGGAACGTATCCGCAAGTTTTCCTAAACTATTTGTTTGCTGATGTACTATTGATTTCCGATGCTTTTAACCGGGATGAAAAAAATCCGGGGAGAATACCGCTAGCCTGAATCGTTAACGCCTATGAGAACAACCTTGGACATTTGCTAATACCTCCCCCCGCATATAAAGAGTTTATACTCTTTTTGTTTCTGCCGGTAAAACTACATGTACTTTTTATAAAAATTGCTGATATACGTCAGTTTTGCTAAAAGTTTTTAAAAAAATTCAGAAGAAAAAATATCAGGAAATAAAAAGGGCAGAAACCTACCAAGCAAAACCTTTACGCCTATGAGAATGATATAGCTTAGTATGTTTGTGATTCCTGCCCATTATTTTATACTATCTTAAAAGTTATCAGCTTTATAAGAATTCGAATTTCTTTTTTGATTTAAATAATTTGCTAAATTTTCCAGGTGCTCTTCTTTTTTATCCGGAAAGATTTCTTTCAGATGTTCTACTTCTACTAATTCAAGGTGTGCATAATCCCGTTCAATTACCCTGCGGTAACTCCTGAATACAAACCAATCCTTTAAATATCCCAAAGGGCTTGATAATATTAAAACAGGTAGCGGAAGAAAAATTAAGGCAACAAATGCAAACGAAAGAACCGACTGAATGTTTAATGTTATTGGCATGTTGTTTTAAATTGACGGTGCAAAAGAACATTACCGGGATATAAAATTCTATGATTTGACCCCCGATTGCGAATGAGATTTATCAGTAGGGGGAATGATATTCGTCAGTTGCTTTTTCAGCTGGCACAGGGCTTA
>DATHOL010000472.1:0-3924 GCA_035484895.1 Bacteroidia bacterium
CAGTGCTGCTGTATAGCCCTCCAAGTATACCCGTAAGCAGAATGCCGGTTTTCGGGAAAACAAATTTACGGAGCAGGTAGCTGATGTATGAGATAGCTGATACCACTACAATTGCCAGCCAAAACCTGTAGGGAGAAATATTAATGGCGGCTGAAATAGGTTCGTCCGGAAGCAAGGGTAATATTACCCCGGCAAGTATAAGGAACTTTGCGAGCGTAATAAATTCATCGTTGTCAAATTTTTTGGAAAAATTGAGAAGTGTTTCTTTTATTTCAGATATCACTAATACGGTTACTACAACCAATAATACAAGCCATTTGGGTTGGGTGAAAATTAACGGACCCAAAGAATAGGTTATTAAAGCGGTAATCAGTGAAGTCATTCCAAACTTCTGCTGTATTTTTATTTTTTGAAAGTAATAAACACTCAGCAAACAGCCTAATATTATTGCTCCAATTATAAATGGCAACAAATTTTGCGGGCTTATTGCATATAAAATAAAGCCTGTTATTCCAATAAGTGTAAAAGTGCGGTCTGTCCCGAAAACAGATTCAGGCGCTTCGTTAATAAAATGCCTGCGTTGCTCCAGCCCTATTAAAAGGGAGAATGCCACTACAAGAAGGAATGGTACAAGGTCCGGTGGTAAATCCTGGAGGAAACCGTAGTTCATTAGTGAGGATATAATAAAGTACTAAATTAAGGTATTAGCCATTAGCTTATGCTATTAGCTTGTGTTTATTCAGGGTATTTCATTTTTAAGCCTTTCAAAGTTTTAACCATTTCCTTTGCTATTAAATAATTCCTGTACCACTTTTGGTCTGCCGGAACAATAATCCAGGGAAAATCGGGGCTGCAACGCTCAAATATTTTTTCATACACCTCCATATAGGCATCCAAATTGCTTTCTTCTCTTTTATCTGCCGGGTCATATTTCCATTTCTTCTCTGTAATGGTGAGCCTTTCCTTAATTCGTTCTTTTTGTTCTTTTTTAGAAATATGCAGGAAAAATTTCAGGATAATAGTGCCGTTTTCCGAAAGATTTTGTTCAAAACTGTTGATAATGGAATACCTGCTTTCAATAAGTTTCTTGTCCATTGTTTTATGTACTGTAGGAACAAGTATGTCTTCGTAATGTGAGCGGTTGAATATTTGCACCATACCCTTTGCGGGGGTATGTTTATGAATCCTCCATAAAAAATCGTAGGCCTTCTCTTCTTGTGTAGGTTCTTTAAATGCTGTAACTTCAATACCCATAGGGTTCATGCTGGAAAATACATGCTTAACAGTTCCGTCTTTGCCCGAGGCATCCATACCTTGCAAAATAATTAACAACGAATGTTTCTTTTCTGCATATAAAAGATTTTGGAGCGGAGCCATTTGCTTATATAAGTCTTCGGTTTCTTTTTCTATGGCTTTTCTATCAATGCTTTTGTCCGACTCCGTAGATATTTTAGAAAGATTAATCATATTGCCTGAGATTGATGTTTTTGCAAAAATAGCAGTATCTGCCTATCTTTGCCTTTCATTTTAAAATATCAGATGGAAAAACATTCCCAGGCTCATCATTTCCCTGTAAAACTGCACCTGCGTTTAGACTGGAGCGAAATGGACACCTTTGGCCACATCAATAATGTACAGTTTTTTAAATATATACAGGCATCAAGAGTAAATTATTGGGAACATATAGGCCTGATGAATCGTTATTTTGTAGAAAAAATAGGCCCTATACTTGTATCTACCGGATGCCAGTTTAAGCAACCTTTGTTTTATCCTGATAATATAACTGTTGAAGTGCAGGTTGAGTTTATTAAAACCACCAGTATTGGCCTTCACCACCGGATTATGAATGGAAAGAATGAACTTTGTGCCGAAGCGCATGATGTGATAGTGCTTTTTAACTTTGAAAAGAATGAAAAAGTGCCCATTCCTGCGGAATTGCGGACAGCCATGGAAAAAGCGGAGGAAAAGTAATGCTTATTAACATTTTCCGGTTTATTACTTTCGCTGTATTTCCTATTTAATAATATTGGCGTAACGTGTAAGCCTTATTGGTAGCCGATTTTTGCATCATAGAAATCAAAAACTCTGATGCCATGAAAACATTATCAGTTAAATTTTTCGGAAGTTTCTTTTTTTACTTTGCCATTCTGCTTTTCTTCACCTGTTATCTCATTCTTCGGGGGATGTTAAAAATTCAGTATTAAGAAAATCGTATGGGAGAAATGACATTCAGTGTTCCGGGTTATGCTATGCCCGGCTTTACTAAACCACCCTTGGAAAACGCAATTCATATTTTTGATTCGGCTGAACAAGGCAGCGAAAAATACCTGCTTTCATTTTTCGAGATTTTTAAAACCCGCCATGCCGGAGAGAAGCTATTCTCCTACCTGTTGAGGCTTGGATTAGTAAGGAACGACGCCGGAAAATTTGTTTTTATACCCAAAACCCGCAGCGCTGTATTGCCTATTGTTTGCCTGTATAAAACATTAAATGAAAAAGGCTATTTAAAACGAATGACTCAAACAGAAGCCGGTTTTTATTTCTGTAAAGCATTTGATAAAAATATGAGCAACATCCGCCTTTTTTATTCCGACCAATTGGATGGTTGCTTAAAATATGATGAATACTTTTTTCATATTCCCGAATACCTGGAATTTATCAGGTAAATAAAACGCTCCTTTTTTAGCAAAATTCCTGATTTTATATGTTACGGTTTTTCACGGAATTGAAACTGTAATATAGCCCTCTATCATATACTGCATAAGGATTTTAGCCTTTAATACAATTTTAACCAACTGTAACATTAAATTGGCTGTGGTAAATGGGAGGCATTTATATGGCAAGTGGCATATACTTTCGTAGGGTGTTGATTAAAAATGGCTAAAGACACTAATAAGGGTAACTATATATCATTAGGGACAAAAATAGGATAAGTGGTTGAATTGAAGCAAAAAGGGCTTTTTACGCCTTTTTCTTCTTACTTACAGGGTTGCCCGACATGGCAGCCTTTATTACATCAGCAAACGAGCCATTAACTACGAGCTTTTCCTCGTACTTCTTTGGTCTCTTTGCTTTTTTCTTGGCTTTCTTTGTTGCCATGATGCAAAGATATATATTTTTGTTTGTCCTGCATTATACTTAAATGTGAGACACACCCTAAAAGACACAATAGAGGATTGGTATAAACTTGACCTTACTAAAATAAATGGTAAGTTATTTATGCTTGCTTATACAATAGATGGGGAATATCCGGCAGAGCAGACTGTATTTCTGAAAGGCAAAAGTATGTTTGAAAACTTTAGAAGTTTGGCGGAAATGTATTGTAAGGAGAAAAAGTTAAACTTAGATACTGCAATACAAGCGCATGAACCCATATTTATTATAAGCACCGACATGGTATATTTTACTTCTATGTTAGCGTTTGCGCTTGTTTATTGGGATGAGTTTGAAATACCTCAATTATTGGACTACCATAAAGAGAACTATTATCCCTATGATGATTTTGTTGAACGAGTAGATAAGTTTGTTTACCATTCAATGGTCGGGAGTAGTCCAATTCTAAATAGGCGCAGAAGGGCTGCCATTAAAGCATGGGTAGCAAAACAAAGAAAAGCGAGTAAGGTTATTCATCCATTGGTTGCACCACCAGAAGGAACGCAAATTGAAGTTAAGGTTGTCAGTAAATCAACAGGCAAAAAACCTTATATTTCTTGGGATACTCAATTAAGGAAGCGGAGCAAGTTAGCAAAGGAACTATACAGAAGCGACTTTATAAGCAAAGCTAAAGACTTTGAAAGCGTATTTACCGAACATATAGTTTGCACATGGAATAGGGATGCGGGAGGGTTGGCTTATCTCATTCAATACCTACACGAAAATAATTTCATAGAAGTGAGAGGTGAAAGAAAAGATGCCTATTTTAAG
>DATHOL010000473.1:0-12048 GCA_035484895.1 Bacteroidia bacterium
GACTGAAACTAACTCGGCAAGTTTTCAATCAGCTCTATTTCATATTGATGAATTTCATAAAATAATTTCATACATCACTGAGAAAGCTGGAAATAACATCTCCGGACTTCGTATTATGGATATGGGTTCCGCATGGGATGCAAATAATAACTTGACTCCTTTTGAGAGGAATAAAATCTGTGAAGCAGTTGGAGCAACTATAACTGACGTCGTATTATTAGTTACAGGGAATATTGATGAAGTTAGCGTATCAATTAAGGCTTTGAAAACTCTTTTCGGTAACTTGACTGCTGATATAGAAAATTTTGATAGTTATTACGAGAAATTTGTTAAAGATTATGTCCAATACAAACCTCTTTGGGTATTGGATTTCCCATTGCTGGAGGCCGATAAAGATACAGGTGGCTGGGTAGCTACTCACCATCCATTTACTTCGTGGAAAAAGGAAGATGAACACTACTTTGAAACCGACCCGGGTAAGATTCGGGCGAATGCCTATGACCTCGTTATTAATGGTGTAGAGCTTTCCAGTGGCTCTATTCGAATACATGACCGAGCAAAGCAGGAGAAGATGTTCAGCGCAATCGGGCTTACAAAAGAAAACTACGAAAAGAAATTTGCCTTTATACTCAACGCATTTGAATATGGCGCTCCACCCCATGGTGGTATAGCTTTCGGGTTCGACAGGTTCTGTTCTATTTGTGTTGCCAATGAAGATTATATACGCGATTTTATAGCTTTCCCAAAGAACAATGCCGGCCGAGATACTATGATTGACACGCCTTCTACGCTAAGTGATGAGCAATTGAAAGAACTGGGATTAAAAGTGGAACTGCCTAAATAAAACTGTCTCGCAAAGACGCAAAGGCCGCAAAGGGTATGACTGAAAACGAAATATCAAAAATATTAGTTGAGATATTGTTGAAGATAAAGTCATTATTGAAATAAAATCTGTAGAAGAAATTGCCCCAGTCCACAAGAAACAACTATTAACATATCTAAAACTAACAGGTATAAATTAGGATTGCTTGTCAATTTCAATGTTCCTTTAATTAAAGAAGGTATTACCAGAATAGTAAATAATTTATAAACTTTGCGGCCTTTGCGTCTTTGCGAGACTCTTAAACAAAATAATAAACCATGAATCACAACTTACAAGTATCCGAATCTGTAGTTATAAATGCTGACCTGGCAAAGGTTTGGAACGTATTGACCAACCCGGAAATAATTAAGGAATACCTCTTCGGAACCGAAACCGTTACCGATTGGAAAGTTGGTAGCCCTATTGTTTTCCAAGGGGAATACCAAGGCCATACGTATCGTGACCATGGCGTAATTTTGGAAAATGAGTTTCAAAAACATTTGGCTTATAGCTACTGGAGTGGCTTTTCAGGATTGGAAGACAAACCTGAAAACTATAGCAAGGTTATTTATGATTTGGCTCCTATTGACAGCACCCACACCACCTTTACCTGGACACAAAAAGGGTATCCTGATGAAACTCGCCAGGCTCATTCACAAAGCGGAATGAAGGCTTTTTTGGAACAGATAAAAGGGATTGCAGAGAGGTAGTTATATAGAACCCTACCTCCTAAACCCAATTTTGCCCGTTAGCAACTGCCAAAACATTTTTAAGTCGGAGCCAAAACTGTAAAACGGGTTTTTGAAAGTAGCAGGGTGGTTATGTTCGAAGAAATAATGGCCGGCAAAGCCAAAAGCATATCCCCATAAAGGCGATGCAAGTGCCCACCATTTATTATTAAAGGCTACAAGTACCGTTACCAGGAAGATAATGCCTATAAACGTGCCTATAAAGTGCAATGTGCGGCAAACTACATTGGAATGTTCCTGCAGATAGAAGGGATAAAATTCTTTGAAGGAATTGAATTTGGTTGGCATAAGACAAATGTAGGAATTTTGCACCAAATTTTAAAAGGGCTATTTCATTGTAAAAGTAAGTTCCTTTAGCCGGCTGATTGTGTCCAGCCTGAAAATAACACCTTGGTTGTTCATTCCACCGTATTCTGTCATTCCGTAAATTTTATTCTTTAAAAAGGTCAATCCGCCATACGGAGACTTCCCGGCAGGTGTATTTACACCATTGAAATCTGTTAAATCGGTATACGCATTTCCGGAAGTATCTACAGAAAATATTAACCCATGGCCATATTCCCCGGCATCCTCCGTCATTCCAAATAACTTATTTGCAACAAGTATTACATTATCATAAGGCTCTCCACCATCTTTCAAATTGAAATCATGAATATCCTTATATCCTGTTCTCCCATTTGTATCTATTGAAAACAGGCAGCCGTAATTACTTGCTCCTCCTTTGCGCGTCATGGCATAAAATTTGTTACCGTAAACTGCCAGATCTCCCTGCGGGCCTTTGCCATTCTTGCCATTAAAGTCAAACAGTTCCAAAAATTTCCTGCCATTGGTATCTACCGAAAAAATGTATCCGTCACTATGTTTGCCTCCATTATAGGTCATACCAAATAACTTATTCCCGACAAGGGTTAATGAGCCGAAGCCGCCATCGCCCAGTCCGTCGGTATCCGCAAAATCGTGCAGGTCTTCATATTGGTTTCCATCGGTGTCAACAGCGAAAATATTTCCTTTAAAATACTTTCCACCCGCTTGTGTCATTCCGTAAATAGTTTTTCCGCAAACGGTTACGTTACCATAAGGATATTTCCCCTGAATGCCGTTAAAATAAAAAATATTAGTGTATTTGTTATTCTCCGGGTCAAATGAGAATATATTGCCGTAAATATTCTCCCCTCCTGAATTCGTGGTACCGTATAGCATATCTCCCGAAAGGGTTAATGAACGCTGCGGAACAGCCCCATTTTCTCCCTTGAAATCAAACTCATCTACATAACAACTACCATCTGGCCTCATGGAAAAAATGCAACCTAAATCAAATACGCCACCATATTGAGCTAACCCATAGAACAGCCCGTTATAATAGACCAATGAACCGGTAGGTTCTGATCCATTCGATTTCTTAAAGTTATGAATAACATCAAACTGAGCCCCTAGCGGACCCGTTGACAGGCAAATTAATACAATCCAAATAAAATGGTGCTTTTTCATCTTCCTTACAATTAACGATTTTACAAAAGTATATCGGCACCTATACCGATTTTATGACACTTGCAGGTGCTTTTTTATGATATTAGTCGGGTCAGAGCCCGGGCGGGCAATAGACTTCTTAGAAAATTACTAATGAAATAGGGTAAGATTGCTTCTACCGACCAAAGCGTCGGTATCGCAATGACGTTGCAGCGCTATATTCGTCACTGCGAGGAACGAAGCAGTCTTGCCCAACATGCAATTTTCCGAATACGTCTAATGAAAAAGTGGAGTATTGACGCTTCCGCGATTAGAAGTCTTATTCAAAAAAATAGCCCGCAATTTACATTGCAGGCTATATAAAATAATTGCCGGTGGGCTCCGACTAGTAAATGCCTCTGTAACGGATAGCTTTTTCCAATCTTTTGAAGCCTGTGATATAAGCGCCTAAACGCAGATTGGTTTTGTATTGCTTGGAGTTGTACCAAACCTGTTCAAATGCTTGTTGCATATAATGGTCGTGCTTGGCATTCACTTCATCCTCTTTCCAGTAGTAGCCTTGTTTATTTTGTACCCATTCAAAATAAGATACAGTTACACCGCCGGAGTTAGCCAAAATATCAGGAACTACAATTACACCCTTATCATGCAGAATTTGGTCGGCTTCTACTTCAGTAGGGCCATTAGCCCCTTCCACAATCAATTTTGCTTTTACATTCTTTGCTATTTCAGCAGAAATTTGGTTTTGCAATGCTGCAGGAACCAATACCTCCACATCCAGGGTAAGTAATTCTTCATTGGTAATTAATTCTCCGCCCGGGAAATCTTCCAATGTATTGCCATGTTTTTTTTGGTGTTGGAGCGCTTTATCAAGGTCTATTCCTTTTTCGTTGTAGTATGCACCCGTATAATCGGAAATAGCTACTACATTAATATTTTTAGAGCGCAATAAGGTAGCGGCAAAACTACCTACGTTGCCAAAACCTTGCACTGCGGCAGTCGACTTTTTACGGTCTATGCCCATTTTCTTCATAGCTTCCAGGGTATGTATCATAACACCTCTTCCGGTAGCAGCTTCGCGTCCGCGTGAACCGCCAAGGGTAATAGGTTTTCCGGTTACAACACCCGGTTGGTAATTACGGTGTATGGTTGAATATTCATCAACAATCCAGGCCATTTCACGTTTTCCGGTTCCCATATCGGGAGCAGGTATATCGCGGTCCGGTCCGAACACTTCGCACATAGCAAGGGTATATTCACGGGTCAATCTTTCTAATTCTCCGGCCGACATGCTGCGAGGGTCGCAGGTAACTCCACCTTTGGCACCGCCTAATGGCAAACCTGCAACGGCACATTTATAGGTCATCCATGCAGCCAATGCTTTCACTTCATCATCATTCACATCCAAGGCATAGCGGATACCGCCTTTGGACGGGCCTAAATAAGTGGAGTGAATGATACGGTATCCTTCAAACACCTTTATTTTTCCGTTATCCATCATAACAGGAAGGGAAACCTTCACTTGTTTTTGAGGAGCGCGCAGAATTTCTGCAATGTCTGATGGAAGTTTGTATATATCGGCAGCCTGATTAAAACGGGCAAGAACAGCCTCATACATACTTAAAGGTTTATGTTTGTGGGGATGAGCAGCAACAATTTTTTTACTGGATTTAGCCATAGTTTAGTTTTTTGAGGGGGCAAAGGTAGAAAAATGCAATAAATAGAGGTGTTAACTTTATCATGTATTGTTAACAGGCTGATTGTTAAAAACTATCCGTGAAAAGTATAGGAGGTATTCTACTCTTGGTGATAGAATCTACTTTGTATGTTGTACAGTATCTGTTATCCGGCCACGCTTTTCCCACATAAATAAATGCGGATTGCTGGTATAATTGGTATGGATATCTTTATTAAGGAGTATCAGTACAAAATCTATAAATGGCAAAACCCCCAATCCCCCCCCTAATGTAACGATGTATATGATGGGAACTTTAGCCGAAGTGTGCAAATACATCCGGTGCAAACCAAATACACCCAATGGGAAAGCCAGCAATGCAGCAACTAACCGGTGCTTTTTATGAAATCCGACCGGATTTAATTTGATCGTATCTGCCTCTGCAAGTTTGGTAGAATCCCGTTTAATTTTTACCCGCTCTAATTTCCTTTCTTTATGTAATTTACGCGAAGTATCGGCATCCATAGCCGATGAATGTACTGAAGCAAATACGAAAAATATGGCCCACACGAAAAAACAGAGGGATTTTCTCATGAATAAAACAGCTGAATATTTTTTAATCCGAATTATTTTGCAGTATCAAAACGCCTGGCCACTTCATCCCAGTTTACTATATTCCAAAAGGCTGCAATATAATCGGGGCGGCGGTTTTGGTATTTCAAATAATATGCGTGTTCCCACACATCCATTCCTAAAATTGGTGTTCCCTTGCATTCGGATATATCCATTAATGGGTTGTCCTGGTTAGGTGTGGAACATACGGCTAATTTGCCATCTCCAATTGCACAAAGCCATGCCCAGCCTGAACCGAAACGGGTAGCGCCAGCTTCGGCAAATTTAGTTTTGAAATCAGCAAATGAACCAAAGGCTGCATTAATTGCATCGGCCAGTTTTCCGGCAGGTTCTCCTCCTCCATTTGGTTTCATAATGGTCCAGAAAAGGCTGTGGTTAAAATGCCCGCCGCCATTGTTCCTTACCGCCATTGGGTACTTGGAAATATTCTTGCAGATATCTTCAATGCTTTCTTCGGGTTTGCCTTCTAAAGCTTTGTTGAGGTTGGTAACATAAGCCTGGTGATGCTTGGTATGGTGAATTTCCATAGTTTGAGCATCAATATGCGGCTCGAGTGCGTTATACGCGTATGGGAGTTGTGGAAGTGTGAATGCCATATAAGTTAAAAGTTTATAAAGTTAAAAGTTCGTAAAGTGAATTAAAAGCAAATTTAAGAAATTCTAAATACTGCTTTGTTACATAATTCCAAGTTTATTTTAAAAGTTCCCTTGCTATTACCACCTTCTGAATTTCAGAGGTCCCTTCCCCTATTGTACAAAGTTTGGCATCGCGATAGAATTTTTCAACCGGGAAATCTTTGGTATAGCCATATCCGCCAAAAATTTGAACGGCATCATTGGCAACTTCCGTAGATATTTCGGAAGCGTAGTATTTGGCAAAAGCGCTTTCCTTAGTTACTTTCATGTGCCTGTTTTTAAGGTCGGCAGCTTGGAAAATCAGTAGTTCAGCGGCTTCAATTTTGGTTGCCATGTCGGCCAATTTAAAGGCTATGCCCTGAAATTCGCTGATGGCTTTTCCGAATTGTTTACGCTCTTTAGAGTATTTGATGCTTGCTTCCAATGCGCCTTTGGCAATACCCAATGCCAGGGATGCAATAGATATTCTTCCGCCATCCAGCACTTTTAATGCCTGTACAAAGCCATCGCCTACTTCACCCATAATCTGGCTCTTGTGAACTCTGCAATCGGTAAATATTTGTTCAGCCGTTTCAGAAGCGCGCATTCCTAATTTATTTTCCTTTTTACCGCTCGTAAAACCGGGTGTGCCCTTTTCTATAATAAAGGCAGTCATACCGTGAGAATCGCCTCTTTCGCCTGTGCGGGTCATTACTACGGAAACATCGCCTGAAATACCGTGGGTAATAAAGTTTTTAGCTCCATTAATAACATAATAATCTCCGTCCTTAATAGCTACGGTCGACATATTTCCCGCATCGGAACCCGTTCCTACCTCTGTCAAGCCCCAAGCTCCAATCCATTCTCCGGAAGCCAGTTTAGGCAAGTACTTTTTCTTTTGCTCTTCATTGCCAAATTGCATAATATGTCCGGTACAAAGAGAGTTGTGCGCGGCAAATGATAACCCGATAGAACCGTCTACTTTGGCTATTTCAACAATTGCGGTTACGTATTCAAAATAACCGAATCCGGCACCTCCATATTCTTCCGGAACAAGTACGCCCATGAAGCCTAGTTTTCCTAATTCTTTAAATACTTCTACCGGGAATTTCTGGCTCTCATCCCATTCCATTATATGGGGTTGTATATACTCCTTACAGAACTTGCGAAGGGTATCAGCAATCATATTTTGGGTTTCGCTGGTCGAGAAATCAATAGCAGCAGGGATGATAGTTTCTGTAGAACTCATAGCTTAGTTTTTCGCAAAGTTAATATTTAGCTATTATAGAAATTCTATCTTTGAGGTCTTTAATTACTATTATCTATGAAAACCAAACTATTAACAGGATTATTTATTTTAACGGGCCTATATTCCAATGCCCAACTTGTTTTAAATAATGCTGATAAGCAACCATCTTCCAAGTATTACAAAATTGTAGACCGCATTCACATGCCCGGCGAAATGGGCTGGGATTACTGTGCTATAGACGAAGAAAACAACACCCTTTATGTTTCGCATGGTACAAGAGTGGAAGTTATTGACCTGAAAGCAGGTAAATTAGTAGATAGTATTCTTCATACAAACGGGGTTCATGGCATAGCTATTGCCAATGATTTGAATAAAGGCTTTATAAGCGACGGCAAAGATACTGCCGTTACTATTTTCAATTTGAAAACCCATGCCATACTGGCGAAGATTATAGTAACCGGAAAGAACCCGGATGCTATAGTATATGATAAAACCACACACAGGGTTTTCACTTTTAATGGACGAAGCAGCAACTCCACGGTAATAGATGCAAAGACAAATACTATTCTCGGCACCATTGACCTAGATGGCAAGCCTGAATTTTGCGTGGCTGACGGCACCGGAAAATTGTTTGTGAATATTGAAGATAAAAGCAACATTGCTGAGATAGATGCCGGTACTATGAAAGTACTAAAAGAATGGTCCATTAAGCCGGGAGAAAGCCCTAGCGGTTTGGCAATGGATACCAAAAACCACCGGTTGTTTTCAGTTTGCGATAATCATTTGATGGTTATTTCAGATGCTGAAAAAGGAAGCGTTATAACTACAGTTCCTATTGGCGAAGGACCGGATGCTGCTGCATTTGATCCTGAAAAAATGCGTATTTACAGTTCTAACGGAGAAGGCTACTTAACGGTTGTTTCCGATAGCGCCGATACATACAAAGTGCTGGAAACCTTTAAAACACAAAACAAAGCCAGAACCATGACCATAGATACCAAAACACATCATCTCTATTTGCCGGTAGGCTTCCCAAAGCCACTTCCACCTGTAAGAGCGGCCGCTGAAAGGCCAAAACCTTCTATTAAAGATGGAACATTTGTGGTGATGGATATTGAGACGGTGGAGTAGCGAAATCCCGAAGGGATGTAATTATTATAGATTAATTGCCAAAAAAATGTTTCAAACCCTGTAAGGGTGAAATTATAATATCACCGCCTTCGGGGTTCTGAATGATTAGAATACTCTTTCTTCTATAATAATTACATCCCTTCGGGATTAAAACTATACTGGAACAAGTTCAGCATAACCAGAAGCTCGGATTAATTGCCTTCCGGGTGCCTCCAACTAATTGCCAGTCGGGCTCCGACCCTCCTTCCAGAAATATTGACGGGCTTTAAGATCATAATAAGCTATTTTATCGTTGATTGTAACCTTTAAAAGATTGTTGTGCATGGATTTAACTTCAGTCCAAATGCAATCGACAATAAATTTTCCGCCATTATCTATTAAGCCATATTTTCCGCCAATGGCAACCAATGCAAGGCCATCTTTGAAATTGTTAGCCTGGTTAAATTGCGGAGAGATAACCAATTCTCCATTCAAATTAACAAAGCCAAACAAGCCGTTCACTTTTACTTTGGCAAGGCTGTCGGAAAGCGGATATGCCGCTTCATATTTGTAAGAAATAACAAGCTTTCCTTTTTCATTGATATAGCCCCATTTTTTGTTTTCCATTACAGGAGCTAATCCTTGCGAAAAGTAAATAGCATCATCATATTTGCAAGGAATGACAAGCTTTCCGGTGGTATCTACAAATCCTCTTTTTTTACGCTGCTGCACTTTTGCATACCCGTTATGAAAACTACCCTCGCTTAACATATCGGGCGTAAAATCATATTTCAAACGGACTATCATTTCCCCTGAATGATTGCAATAGCCATATTTAAGGCCTTGTACAAGCATAGAGAATCCTTCCGAAAAATCGCCCACATTATCATAACTAAAAGGAACGACTATATTTCCGGCCATATCTATTAATCCGAATTTACCATTGGCTTTTACTTTAGCCAGGCTGTCTTTAAATCTGTCCGCCCATTCATAATTACATTGTATTACAAAATCGCCGTTGCGATTGATGAAACCATATTTGTTATTAGCATTTTCGACACTTGCCAGGCCCTGGGAAAAATCGAGCGCATCTAAAAATTTGGCAGGAATGACTTCATCTCCTAATAAATTTATATATCCAAATTGATTATTTTTTTCTACTTCGGCAAATCCTTCCGAAAACTCCAGTATCTCCTGGTATTCGAAAGGAACCATTATACGTCCTATCGTGGAAATTACACCATAGAGTCCACCTTTTTTTACAATAGAAAGCGTTTTATAAAAATGATCGGCTTCCTCATATATGCACGGAATTATCATCTCCCCTCTTTTGTTTATGAATCCTATTTTATCATTCAATGCAACTGCTGCAAGCCCATCATAAAAACCGGAATCGGCCCATTCATATTGGTATGGGATACGCAACTTTCCGGTGCTGTCCATAAAGCCCCATTTATCGCCATTCTTAACAGGGTAGAAGACCGTTTTAGCAAGAATTAAATCCGAATCGGCGTGTTGCAGGTAAGGATAATCCGGATAAGTACTTTGAAAATGCTGAAAGGTTTCGGGCTTGCCATCCATCGTATAAATGGAATATATTTTCCGCCAGGCATCTTCTACATTACGATTATGAGGATATTGTTTTACAAAGGCATGGTATTCCTCTATTTTTTGGTTGGCGGTAGATAACCTGAAAACAGAATCTTCCGATGCCCCTTCAAAAGGGCTTTGCGGATATTGCGCAATAAAGTCGGCATACGCCTGTGCTGTATGTGCGGCTGTCAGCGCTTTGTAGAGGGTTATTTCATAGCGTTTTTTAGCTTCATCCATTTCCAGCGATTGGGGATAAGTCTCCATAAAAGTTTTGTAAGCCTGGTAGGTATTTTCCTTTCCCGCCATTTGAAATGCAAGCAAATCCCGTAAACCAACAGCTAGCTTTATTTTAGATGAAGCAGAGTAATAATTGATATAATGATTATATCCCTCTATCGTATTGCGAACGGTAGAAGCCACATAAGCTTTGTATTCTATGCTATCCTTCAAAAGCGCTATAGCAGCAGAATCTACACCATATTGCTTCCATTCCAGTTTTTGTTTTGGAGTTGAATTCGGAAATGCATTTTTAGATTTTAGTATATATGTATATGCAGTATCTAAATTATAAAAATGGTTATCGGTATGCGAAGTAATCAGGCTTAATCCATAGGTGGCAGGAACAAAATCACTTTTGCCGGAAAGGCCTTTAATAAACAATTGGCGGGCTTTAAAATAATCATAAACAGCTAAAGCCTTGTAAGCATTCTTCATCCCTCCCGCTTGCGCAATAAAAGGAAAAATAATGCATATTAGAATAAACAGCTTTGCGGCTTTTTTCATGAGGCAAAGTTAATTATACCTTGCTTAATGGAAGTTTGAAATAATAAATAACCTGAAATCAGCAAAAAGAGATTCCTCACTACGTTCGGAATGACAGGTTTGTAGGGTTTTTAGGGGGTTGCGGCGGGCAAAGCCCGCCGCAACCCCCTTCCCCAATAGCCACCAGATTTGTCATTCCGAACGTAGTGAGGAATCTCTATATTTGTAATATGAAGAAATATAGTGCGCTATTTTTCATTCTCTTTTCCATTGGCACTTTATCAGCCCAAAACCTGAATTTTAAAGATACGAATGGACTTAAGAACTTACTGTGCAGCCATACTTGGTACAGGTATTCTATAAATCCGGACTCCAGTTTTTCAGATAGGGTTATGGATAGCATTACGTTTTATAAGAATGGGACTCTATTTAAATCTCAGAAGCCTAAATACGATTCATTATATTATGAATTTGGCAATTATCCAATACCAGCCACGTGGCATTTTAGTTCAACTGGAAGAGTTTCCAGCAGTGATTCTGCAACGAACTGTATCTCTCTGGACGCAGAATTTATCAAAGATAAAATGCATATACTTCTTTCTAGTTTTTGTTTATTTGATGGACATAGGATGAAAGGAACTAAAATGGGAAAAAGAAGTGGTAATATAGACAAGCCTTTTATTGGAATGGGCGGGACTCATTCCGACTTTGATTGTAATATGTCCGACATTTGGCAACCCAGCAGAGTAATGAAAAAAGCCAAAAAGAAATGAGAAAATATTTCACTCTTCTTTTCATTCTCCTTTCGGTTGGCACTTTATCAGCCCAAAACCTGAATTTTAAAGATACGAATGGACTTAAGAATTTACTGTGCAGCCATACTTGGTACAGGTATTCTATAAATTCGGATTCCAGTTTTTCAGATAGGTTTATGGATAGTATTAAGTTTTACAACAACCATACTTACTATAAATCCCTACAGCCAAAAGAGGATACTATTTACAAGCATTATTTCCCCAATAGTGTTATAACTGGCAAGTGGCATTTCCTATCAACAGGGAAGCTTTTGCGAAGCGATAGTGCCTCTGATTGTATGTCAATACAATTAGTTTATGAGCAGCAGAAAAATATGTATAATATATATAAATTTGTTCTCATTGATAGCCATAGGATATCAGGTTCAAAGCGTGCAAAAATCAGCGGTAATTTAAGTACACCCTTTTTAACAACCCAGTATTCTGATGCTAGTCCTGATTGTAATCGACAAGCAATTTGGCAACCCCGGCGGGAATTTAAGAAAGCGAAAAAGCATTAGTCAGAGATTCCTCACTGCG
>DATHOL010000474.1:0-5264 GCA_035484895.1 Bacteroidia bacterium
CTTTCGGGTATTGGGTTGTAAAGATTGCTCCGTTTATTGATGATACCATTAATGGCCCGCACTTAGACTCCAATAATATCCGCACTATTACACCCGGAGGAGTGCAGGCTTTTAATGAATCCTATGGCTGGTCGCCGGATGGAAGTAGGTTGCTATTTGCCAGTTGCTATAATCAGTTTTGGCCGTTAGATGACCAGATTTATACAATGGACACGCTCGGCAATAATATAAAACAGATGACCTCTACAGCACACAGCTACCCTTATACCGAACACGCTTTTTACAATACAACAGGAACGCAAATTCTTTGGATGACTAACCTTGATAATATGGTCGGCAGTTCCAAAGGTGGCGATGACTGGTGGATTATGAATTCAGATACTACCCACCAGGAAAGGCTGACTTATTTTAATGATACGTTGTGTTCATATTATACAGGCAGCACACATATTAACGGACATGGCTCCTTTAGTCCGAATGGAAATAAATTTATTGGCGATGTGGGTGGCAGTGCAGCGGTACAAACCAACCCGGCTGCCAGCATTGGCGCTAATTATATTATCACTTCCGATTACTTTACCGGGGTTGAAAACGTTTCTCAAAATACTTTACAATTCAGTCTATATCCAAATCCAAACAGTGGAGCGTTCACGCTCCAAGTTAAGAGTGAAGAACTAAGAGCTAAGAGCACAGTGGAGATATATAATATACTTGGGGAAAAAGTTTATTCGGCTGAAACCCATGCCCTCCTCCCCCATAGCGGGGGAGGCGCATCATTTACCTATCAAATCAACTTGGGTGCAGTACCAAGCGGTGTTTATTTTCTAAAAATAAATAATGGAACTTCCTCCGCCAGTAAGAAGTTTGTGGTGGAGAGGAAATAGAATTTATTTCAAGTAGCGATAACTATATAAATTATTACCGCCAGAAACGCAGCCATAGATAGTTGCATCAATCGGTATTTATCGCGCCATAGCGCAATAAACGCAAGCCCACCAAAAACATATAACAGGTATTTGGCATCGCTTTTAAATTCAAGAACTATCCGACAAAGGATACCCAAAAATGTAATTAGTACAACAGCAAATAATACGTTGGCGAAAGTGAATTTCATGAGGTAAAGCTATCTTATTTATTGGAATGGTTTGAAACCATTCCCTATCCATACCCGCACCGCTGTCGTAGGGAACGGTTTCAAACCGTTCCCTACTAAAATTAAAACATTATAAATTGTATATTTGATTTATCAAATTAAAAGATTGAATAATGACAACAGAAATCTACATTTCAATAATAGGTGCTCTTGCTGCGATAACAGTATCCGTTATTGCCGCTCTTTTTGCTATTAGAAATAGTATTGCTTTACAGACTAGAAATCTAAAAGAGGAACATTACATAGCATATATTGAAGCGTTACATAATAATGCAGAATATAATAATACGGAATCAATTAAAAGATATGTACTTGCAAGAGATAAACTCTTTTTGGTTGCGAGTGAGGAGGTAGTAAGAAGAATTATTAAATATGAAGAAGAAGGTATTGGAAAAGGCGCTGATATACACGATGACCATTTGACCGCACTAATTAAATCAATACGGAGTGACTTGAAATTAAAGTACAAAGATTTTCCTAAAATTTATTTTAAGACAAGCAGCAAAAGGTAACATCCTTACTTCAACACTATCTCCTCAATAACCACCTTGCCTACCTGTTCGTTCAGGTCTTTCATAAGTTTGGTTTTGGAGTAAGCGAGTTCCTGTTTAAGCGGCGAGGAGTCTACTTTTACAAAAAGTTTTTTATTGGAAATAAAAATTTCGGTGGTGTGTTTGGATATCATCGGGCCAACTGTTTTTTCCCAGGAACGAATGAGAAGGTGTTCATCTATCTTTTCGTCAATGCCATTCAGGTGCAGCATTTCCTTTATGGCATCGCCCAGTTTTTGTGTATTTGTTTTACGGTAGCTCATACAATGGAACGCAGATGACGCGGATTGTTTATGATAAACGCAGATATGTGTAATTTCAAAATCATATTAAATCTTAAGCAATCCGCGTTCCATTGCAATTTCTTTTTCCTGTATCATTCCGCCTGAAATTGGAAACAACCTATACTCTTTATCGCGATTTTCCAATAGTTTTTTCATGCGGAGCAAATTGGTATCGGTAATAAATACCTGTTCAAACTCATCACCACAAACCATATCTATCAGGTAGTTTACACGGCTATCATCCAGCTTGTCGAAAATATCATCTAATAAAAGTATGGGCGCAGATGGATATAATTTCTTAAGATAACGGTATTGCGCCACCTTCAATGCAATGATGAATGATTTCTGCTGTCCTTGCGATGCAAATTTCTTTAACGATTTACCTTCCATGCAAAATATCCAATCATCTTTGTGTACACCTGTAGAGGTATAGGTAAGCGCCTTGTCTTTTTGCTGAGCTTGATATAAGAGCCCTTCAAAATCGCCTTCCATTAAATTCGATGAATACTCTACATGTGCATGTTCCTTTTCGCCGGAAATTTCCTTATAAGCTTTTAAAAATAAGGGCGAAAATTCTTCAGTAAACTCCATACGCTTTTTGAAAATGGATTTGCCACGGCTTATTAAAATAGCATCATACATCGAAATGAGCGTATCGTCCCAGGTTTTGCTCTCCTGAAATTGCTTGAGGGTTGCATTACGGTGGTGAAGTGCCTTGTTATATTCAATCAGCGCATTCATATAGTGCGTATCCACCTGCGAGATGATAGTATCTACAAACTTGCGGCGGATATCGCTGCCTTCATAAAGCAGGCCTGCGTCCATAGGGGTAATCATAACCACAGGCAAAAGGCCAATATGTTCCGATAGTTTGGCATACTCCTTTTTATTCCGTTTGAATTGTTTGCGTTCATTGCGTTTTTGGGCGCAATAGATCTCTTCTTTATTCCCATCCTTTTCAAACAAACCCTGAATAACAAACATATCCTCCTCGTGCAGAATATTCTGGTTATCGAAGGAATTGAAATAGCTTTTGCAGAAGGAAAGGTAATGAATGGCATCGAGCAGGTTGGTTTTACCAGCCCCATTATGCCCTAACAGGCAGTTAATTCCACCCGAAAAATCAATACTGATTTGGTGGTAGTTCCGGAAATTAATAAGCGATAAATGGTCAATGCGCATAGGCTTCAAAGTTACGCTTAAAAATTATGCGAAGGTTGTTTTTTTAGAGAACCCTATCTACTGTAGAAATTCCTTTGAATTATAATGCCTATTTTTGTTTATGAATAAAATTTACAGATGAATTTCACTTTTATGAAAAAATATATTTTCCTGTTCACAGCTCTTATCTTTTTGCTATCCTTAAAAGCAAATGCGCAATGTAGTTTGCTTCCGGTTGGCCCGAATGATTCCGACCAGGCCAGTTTCAATTTCTCGATTATAACAGCAGCCACTACTGATAAGAACGGGAACTTGTTTTTAGTTTATTCTGAAAACGGAGAAGAGGCTGTAAGAGAATTTACAGGCGGAGTATGGAAACAGGTTGGAAGCCCCAACTTCCTGAATACCGTAGCCGCTGATGATATAGCCATATCTCCTTCGGGCACGCCCTATGTAATGACACAGGATGGCAGTAACCAGGCCACAGTAATGAAATTCAACGGCAGTAATTGGGGAGTTGTAGGAGGATATAATTTTTCGGCTGGCACTATTACCAATCCCAAGATTGTAACAGATACTGCGGGAAATCCCTATGTGCTTTATTCAGATAACGCACATGGCAAAAAAGCAACTGTTATGACCTATAATGGCAGCGGTTGGGTAAATGTAGGAATAGCGGGTTTTTCTTCCGGTTCTATTGGCTTTACTTCGCTGGCTTTTAACCACGATACACTTTATGCTGCCTATGGTTGTACCACTGGAGGAATTCAAGTTATGAAATTCAATGGCACCGCCTGGGTCTCTGCTGCTCCTTTGGCATTTCCTTCTACAGCGCCATATTATGTCGGTATGGGCTTCGACCAGTTAGATTCCTTATACCTGACATTTGAAATTAAAACCCCAACTTTTCATTACGGTTGTTTTGTGCTTAAATTTAACGGTGTAAAATGGGATACGGTTGGTGGCGGCATTGTGGCACCCACTGCAACTTGTGAATCTATAGGGTTCGACAACATCAATGAACCTTGTGTAGCATACATAGATACAGGATATACAAATAAACTGAATGTTCAAAAATTTAACGGTGTGAATTGGAGCTTTGTAGGGCAACCCAATTTCTCCATCGGCTGGTCATTTGATTTAGCAAGAATATGCTTCGACAATTCCGGGGTTCCTTATGTGGCGTGTAGTGATTATGGCAATGCCAATAAATCAGATGCCTATTACCTGAATGGTAATAACTGGCAAATTGCAGGAACCGTTGGGATTTCCGCCGGAGGCACTTTAAATCCTTCTCTTGCCACTTATGGTGCAGATACCCTCTTTTTAGCGTATACGGATACCGTTTGCCGGGAAGGGTATAGGGGAATCGTAAAAAAATTCAATGGCAGTAGTTGGAGCATAGTAGGCGATTCGGATTTTTCTGCAAAATTGGCCGAATATTATTCCATGGCGGTTAGCACAACTGGGGTTCCCTACGTGGCTTACACTGACGGAGCCCGCGATTATAAAGTTACTGTAAAAAAATTCAACGGACTTACCTGGGATAGTGTGGGTAACCAGGGATTTTCTTCCAAAGGCGCTGCACCTTCATTGGCAATTGATGCTTCCGGCATTCCTTACGTAGCTTATTCCGACAGCTTAAATACGGGAAGAGCCATTGTTAAAAAATTTAACGGGACAATCTGGATAAATGTTGGCCCACCTGATTTTTCCAAGGGTGAAGCCTTAAGCGTCATTCTTAAATTAGATAACAGCGGAACACCTTATGTGGCTTATTTGGATGACTCCATTAATTTTCAGATAAGAGTTTGCAGATTTAATGGAACGAGTTGGGATACCTTACCCAGAGGGCCTGAACCAAGTTATATGACTGATTGGTCATTCGCGCTGGATAATGCCAATAATCCATATATCGCATTTGATGATCAAACAGCTTCCAATAAATTATCGGTGCAAGAATACAATGGCAGCAGTTGGGGTTATATTGGAAATAAGGGATTCAGCCCTTCTGCACCCGTCTCTTACAATGTTTGCCTGGCTGTTTATAATCCAGGTTTGCCGGCTGTTAGTTTTACGGCTGATTTAATGGCATATACCGGGGGTTCCTGGGTT
>DATHOL010000475.1:0-6553 GCA_035484895.1 Bacteroidia bacterium
TTTAAAAGAGCAGATAATTCCCTTGACGAAGGAATTTTTTGCCCGGGCAACAACCTGCCATCTTTAATGGCATTGATAATTGCATTGCTGATTTGCAGATAAACAGGGAGCTCTCCCTTTTTACTTTTTAGTGTAATCGAATTCCATAAAAACATAGTGGACTACTTTATATATATAAATTGGACTACAAATATAGTCCAAATTATGCTGAGTTTTGCATCGTGAAAGTTAATTCTTAATAATGGGGAATAAAAACGAAATGTTAATAAGAGTTAAAATTTAAAAAAGACAGCCAGCTATTAATACGAAATGTCATCTAAGTAGAAAATGGTGGAAAATAAAATAATAATAATGGACCCTTTTCTGATTAATTTATTTTCAACTGTAACTAGTTCCAATAGCTGTCCGTCATATGTGCAAATTATGAACCTATCATAAATGTAATAACCAATAAATAACACACAACTATGAAAAAGCAACTTGGACTACTTACAGCCGTTTTGGCTACCACGCTCTGTTTCGGGCAAAACAATTTACCGACAGTTACTATTACTTATGATTCAGCGTTAGCTAAGAAGCTGGGCGCTGATGACTATGGTATGAAAGGATACGTGATGGTAATACTGAATACCGGTTCGGTACAAATAAAGGACCGCGAGGAAAGGAATAAAATTATGGAGTCGCACCTAAAGACCATTGATGCCTGGAGTAAAGACGGCAAACTTGTTTTTTCAGGCCCATTTATGCAGGATAACGACATGCAGGAAGTTTTTATCCTGCAAGTGAAAAGTATAGATGAAGCAAAAGAATTAACGGAGACCGATCCTGCAGTAACCTCGGGTATGTATTCAGTTGAGTACCATTTATGGTATGGCCCGGCTGCCCTACAGGAAATTGCTCCGTTGAATAAAGCATTACAGAAAAAGAAACTTTCGTAAGAAAGTAAAATAAGGGACAAAGCCCGCCGTGGTCTTAGCTATCGTGGAGGATGTGTTTTGGTTGCGGCGGCGAAGTCCCGGAATAATGGAAATTAAATTTACGCAGGGTTTCACCCTGCGCTACCAAGAGGTCGTCCCTATGGGACGAAATCTTAATAGAAAATTCCCTACCCCAACAAATCCTTATGCTCCTCAGCAAATGCCGGAGAAAGTTTTTGATGCATCTTAATTACTTTCCAATTCAGTAAATCTTTAAAATCTTCCATTGCTTTTTCCAATAAAACCTGGTGTTCGGAAATTAAGTTCCAGTCCAGTTTATCTTTAAATTGTTCCATAAATGCTTCCGACAGGTGTTTGTGTTTGGAAACTCTTTCCCAGTTAATATCGTCTTGTATAAAACGGTCTACCGATGAATTTAATTTTAATTCGGTAATCAACTCATGGATTTCTCTGGCTAATGAAGGTGTGTATTGCATGTTGTTTGTTTCTTTAAGTATTTGTTAATTTAATTTATCGTAACAATACGAATATACACATAAGTCAGCGTATTAAGTGTGACTTAAAGCATTCCTTGTTTTCACCCGTTCCTACTTTTAATTATCTTTGAACATTAACAATTAATACACCCTTTACTTATGGCAATTAAAGACGGAATGCTTATGGAGTTTAAGCACGAAATGGGGAACACCCGCAAAATGCTGGAGCGCGTACCTTTTGAAAAAGAAAATTTTAAACCACATGATAAATCACATGCTCTTGTTGCGCTTGCATCGCATGTGGCACGCATACCAACCTGGGTTGGCCGTGTAATGAGCCGCGAAAGTTTTGATGTGGCTGTGCCGAATGCTTTCCCTAAGTATGAGCCTATTACCAATACTGCCGAATTATTGGCTATGTATGATGCAAATTGTGCAGATGCTATAAAGGCATTTGAAGGTGCATCGGACGAGGCTATGATGACTCCCTGGAGTTTTAAAGCCGGCGAACATGTAATTTTTACCTTGCCGAGGGCTGCCGCTATCCGCAATATGGGTATGAATCATCAGTATCACCACCGCGGACAACTAAGCGTTTATTTACGTTTGCTGGATGTACCTGTACCTGGTATGTACGGCCCAAGTGCTGATGAGGCAAGGCCTGTAATGTAACAGTGATAAGTGATGAGAGATAAGATATAGGGCTGAGTGGATTTACGCTTATCACTCATCTCTTATATCTTATCTCTATTTTACTTTGCGCTAGCAAAAACGGTAGGTTCCGATTTGGTATCAACCAAAATTTGTTCGGTAACTACGGTTGTTTTACCGGTTGTTACATTTATTATCTGCGACAGAAATCCGTTTGTGCCAATGTTTGGCACATAAACAATGTACCTGCCTTTTGGCAAATTTGTAAATTCCATTACCTTTTCTTTTCCGCTGACGGCTATTGCCACCAGGCTCGAATCTTTTGCATTTAGGAGTTCAACAATAACTTCCTTTTTAGGATTACTGTGTTTGTCCTCTACTTTCAAATTAATTTTGGTTGGTGATCCTGCAAGTAAATTTGTCGTTAAACCTGCTACTAAAATTCCGGATAATAAGATTGACTTTTTCATGGCGTTATTTATTTGTTTTTTAATTATGATGGTTAAGAGTTCGTTTTTGTTACAACTAGCATTAGCTAATTGGCGGTGCAAAGATATGTGTATATTTTAGTATTATGCAATACATAGTAGTAAATAATATTGTATAATATTGATTTACAGTAAATAAATTTTTATGCAACAGCAGCTAAAACCCGAATTTGACCCTTTTTTTGACTTTTCGAGCCTGAAACGGACAAGACTTAGACTATGTGCTAAATAATTGCCAAATAAATGCCACGCAACATTTATGCAGCAGTGAAATTAAATCGCTGCAGTATTTGTAACTGATTGGTTTAATGTATTTTAATGGCTTATGCGCCACTTTTAAAACCGCTATAAAGTGCAGCGTATAATTTTTGGAAGGGGGCTTTTTTTAACGAAATGCGTTAAGACTGTAGTCATGCTGAACTTGTTTCAGCATCCCAAACAATCACTAAAACCATATCCCCGTATTATTGCGATGCTGAAACAAGTTCAGCATGACCGAAAAGGCAATTACTTCCCTGTAATCTTAAACTCGGTTCTTCTGTTTTGCTGGCGGCCATCGTCCGTTTCGTTGGTAGCTATAGGGTCATCTTTGCCATAACCTTTAAAGGTTAATCTATCGGATGCAATACCGTGTGCTACCAAATAATCTACTACCGATTTTGCACGCGATTCGGAAAGCTTTTGGTTATAATCTGCAGAGCCTTTGTTGTCCGTATAGCCCGATATTTCAATCTTCAGTTTGGAATAGGTGGTAAGCAAATTAATAAGCCTGTCTAACTCTGCTGTTGATTCATCACGCAGTGTTGCTTTGTTAAAGTCGAAGAAGATATTGCGCAATACAATACGGCTGCCGATATCCAATGGTTGCAAGGCAACGTTCTTTTCTACAGTTGTAAATTTGGAAGTATCCGGCAAATCAAAGTTGGCAGAATAGAACAGGAATCCTTCTGCTTTAACTGCTATACCATAGTTTATGCCCGCAGGCAGCGACACTAAATACTTTCCGGTGGAACTGTTAGACAAGAAACTGGCGATTACAATATTCTTTTTATTATCCACCAATTCAATACTTGCTTCAATAGGTTTGTGGGTCATCGAGTCGGTTATGATACCCTTTAACAGTGTAACTTTTGGAGTGTTCACTACTACCGGAGCGGTCATCATTACATCAGAAACCTGGCTGGTGTTCCCTGCAAGCAAATCATCTTCGTTGCTTTGCACAACCGGTTTTTCAGGCCCGAGGAAAGTAACCATATAAATATCCTTTTCACCTTTACCTTCTTTACGGATAGAAGTATAGTAGCCGTGTTTGCCACTGGCAGAAATCGAAAAGAAAATATCATCATCAGGTGTGTTGATTGGATAACCCAGATTTTCCGGATTGGACCAACTGCCGTTTTCGTAAACCGATTTAAAAATATCATAACCACCCATGCTGTTATGCCCCTGCGAACTGAAGTATAATGTTTTGCCATCGGCTTGCATCGAGATTCCTTCTTCGCCATATTGGGTATTGATAACTGCTCCAAGGTTCACGGCTTCGGTCCAGCGGCCTTTGGCATCGGCGACAGATTTGTAAATATCCCTGTCACCATATCCACCCGGACGATCGCTCACAAAGTACAAGGTCTTGCCATCCGGTGAAAGACTGACGGAAGTTTCCTTGAATTGCGTATTGATTTTGTTGTTCATGCGTTCCGGTTTGGTCCATGTTATACCTTTTAAATGAGTTTCAAAAATATCTCCGTCACGATAAACATATAATGTTTGTCCGTCAACCGAGATACCTGAAGTAGCGTCATCACCATCTGTATTAATAGGTGAACCCATATTGGTTGCCGGGCTCCAGTTTCCATTTTTATTGAAGGAAATGTAAAGGTCCTCCAGGTACTGTCCGTCATCCGGGTCAAGCTTGCCACCTGTTGTTGTAGGCCTTTTGGAAGTAAAAATCATTTCCGATTCATCGGCAGAAATAATGGCACCGTATTCAGGATACTCTGTATTTATACTTGGGCTTACATTATCAATAAAAACACGCACCGGGCTTTTTACCAGTAATTCACCATTGGTACATTCGTCAATTTTCTTTTTCGTAGCGGCAATCGCATCTCCATCTTTCTTTTGGTTCAGTGTTTGAAGATACGAACTGTATTCCTTTTTGGCATTTTCCCAGTCCATATTTAAATGATAGGCTCTGCCAAGAAGGAAATGAATGTCGGGCGCAACCGCCGGATTTAAAGCAAAAGCTTTTTGCAGGTACGGTAATGCTTCTGTTTTAAACGGTGAATTATGAGAAAGCATACACTCTCCGATTTTATAATTTAGTTGGTCATTATTCGGATTAAACTTTTCAGCGCCGAGGTAATAACGGATAGCCATATAATAATGGGTCTGACCCAATTGGAAAACTTTTTCACCGGCATCCAGCGAGTCAACCGCTTGCTTAAAACCTTTTACATCATCTTTGAAATTCTTCTTTTCAAAGGCTACATTCTGCTGTGCCCAGGCAACAAGCGAAACAAAAATAAAAGGGAGGAGTAAATATTTTTTCATACTAAAATGATTTCAAAAAATTATTGGCAATCTTGTGAATACTGCGATGCGGCTGCAACTCCGAGCGAGGCAGCTTTGTGCCAGTCGTTGCAAGCATCGGAAGGCATCCTGAGCATTTCCTCCGCAATACCACGGTTCATATACGCATATCCGTAATTCGGATTTAGTGTAATAGCTTTGTCGCAATCATTTTTTGCATCCCGGTATTTGTTCTGTTTGTATTCGGCAGTTGCACGGTTGTTATAGGCAATGCTATAGGAACTATTCATTTCAATGGCTTTACCGAAATCGGCAATGGCTCCATCGTAATCTCCTTTGTTAAATTTTGCGGTACCGCGATTATTCATCGCTTCAAAATAATCAGGTTTCAATGCTAAGGCGACGCTGTATGAAGCTATCGCATCATCGTTGTTTCCCAATTTGCGTTGCGCGCTGCCAAGGTTATTGTATGTATTGGCATTTTTATTTATTCCAATTGCGTGGTTGTAATCTTCAATTGCTCCTTTGTAATCTTTGGTTTCAACTTTGCAACTTCCACGGTCATTGTAGGCATCGGCATAATCTTGTTTAAAAGCAATAGCGTTCGAAAAATCTTCTGTAGCGCCGGAATAATCTTTCGTCTGGAATTTTAATTCCCCGCGATAAAAATAAGACTCTGCATTTTTACTGTTTGCCAATATAGCCTTGGAGAATGCCTCCATCGCTTGTTCCTTAGTGCCGCTAATATTTTGAGTCATACCCAAACCATACCATGCTTTGTCGTCGTTTGCATTCAATGCAGTAGCTTTGGTGTAATCGCTTGATGCACCTGCATAATCTTTAAGTTTGAATTTGGCATTGGCCCTGTTTAAATAGGCTTGCTCAAAATCAGGTTTCAAATTTATTGCCTGGTCGAAATCGGTAATAGCAGTTTTAAAATCAGCTTTACCAAAATCTGCTATGCCATTGTTATAGCTAATTTCCGCCCCTTGTGCAGGTTGCAGGGTAGTGGCCTTCACTGTATCATTTATCTGCGCGGAAATAGTTCCGGTAAATACTACCGATAGTGGAAAACTGAGGGCAACTATCCAATGATTTGTAATTCGTAATTTGTAATTCATAATTTGTAATTTTTTTTACCAACCGAACAATTCGTAGTTTTTCATCAAGGAATTTACTTTTTCTCTCACTGCTTTTATTTTTGTTGCATCGCTGTTGTTCATCAAAGCTTCGTCAATCAATTCGACTACCAATGGAATTTCTTTTTCAGTAATGCCGCGTGTAGTAATAGCCGCTGTACCGACCCGTATTCCGGAAGTAACCATCGGCGATTTATCATCAAACGGAACCATGTTTTTATTAACAGTAATATCAGCTGCCACGAGCGTATTCTCAGCCAATTTCCCGGTCAGGTTTTTGGAGCGTAAGTCAATCAACATGCAATGGTTGTCTGTTCCGCCCGATACAA
>DATHOL010000476.1:0-6290 GCA_035484895.1 Bacteroidia bacterium
TTAAAGAATGCCATAAAGCAATTGGAATATGAGCAATCCGTGCAACTTCTTTTATTAAAAGAAGAGTTTCATATTGTTTGTGAAAAATTGAAGCCTGTTAATATTATTAAAGATACATTAAAAGATTCTGTTCCGGATATAAAAACAAGCATTACCAACAGTTTCCTTGGAGTTGCATCAGGGTTATTAACCAGGAAAATAATTCTTGGCAAAACAAATAACCCAATCACAAGGACGCTGGGGCTTATATTAGAGAAATTTGTTTCATCTAAAGTGGCAAAAAATGCAGATAGGATTAAATCATTTGCCGGCACAGTTTTAGAAAAAATAACGAATACGCATGATTAATAGGAAAAAACATAATGGATATCTCATCCAACATACCGTTCTATGCGAAAATAGCCTTAATATTTATTGGCGTTCTGGCGTTTATTTTCACTATTTATGTCGGCCAGGAAATTATTCTTCCGCTTGTTTTTGCGGCCTTAATAGCAATCCTTTTAAATCCACTGGTTAATTATTTAATCCGAAAAAAGTTTGGAAAAATCCTTTCTATCTCAATAGTGGTAATACTTGCAACAATTGCAGTTATTGGGATTATCTATCTTATTTCCTCCCAAATAACCGTATTCCGTGAAACATTCCCGCAACTGAAAGATAAAATCATCTCTATCAACAATAACTTTGTGTACTGGCTTTCAGTTAATTTTAAAATTCCCCAAAAAGATATAGTCTCCCGGATAAAAAATGCGGAAAATGAGCTAATGCATAATTTTTCAATCAGTGAAAATCTTACAATACTTGGAAGGCTGATGGTGGATGGCGCTTTACTTCCGATTTATGCTTTTCTGTTTCTATATTACAAACCTTTATTACTTGATTTTATTTTGAAACTTTTCAAAAGGCAACATCATGTGGCGGTAACAGAAGTGTTAATAAGTACAAAAAAAATTATTCAAAGCTATTTGGTCGGAGTATTTATTGAAATGCTGATTATGGCTATACTATACTCGGCAAGCCTGCTATTGCTTGGTATTGACTATGCAATTATCATGGGAATTTTAAGCGCACTTATAAACATAATTCCCTATTTGGGTGGTATTATAGCCATGATAGTTCCCATGATTATTGCATGTGTAACGAAAGACTCCATCTCCTACACAATTTATGTTTTTATAATATTTACATTAATTTCGTTTATAGATAACCACTATATAAAACCATATATAGTTGCCTCCAGGGTAAAAATAAATGCACTCATTGCCCTTATTGTAATTTTTATCGGCAATGCCATTTGGGGAATTCCGGGCATGTTTCTATCCATTCCGTTGACTGCAATGCTAAAAGTAATACTAGACCACATTGAATCTTTAAAGCCCTTTGGGTTTTTACTGGGAAATGTAATGCCCTCCGGCTCCATTTTTTCATTCCTCCCTAAAAAAGAAAAGTAACCAACTAAATATGGCTGAAGACTTAAATATACCCAAGCCCGTTCCTCCGCAAAGCAAGAGCGATTCCGGCAGTTCTTCTATGCGCGTATTAAGAGGCTTTTTTGAGGAGGTTACTTTATTAACAAGATTTGCCCTGCATTTTTTCAAAGAAGTTATTAAACCTCCTTATGAATTTGGTGAAGTTATAAGGCAATCGTATTTAATTGGATACAAGTCATTTCCATTAGTTGCAATTACAGCATTTATTTTAGGAGTTGTGATGACCATCCAGTCTCGCCCTACCCTGGAAGAGTTTGGAGCAGTTTCTTTGTTACCATCAATGGTAAGCGTTTCAATAATCAGGGAACTCGGGCCCGCTATTATTGCGATGATTTTTGCAGGGAAAATAGGCTCTAGCATTGGGGCGGAATTATCTTCCATGAAGGTAACGGAGCAAATTGATGCTATGGAGGTTTCCGGAATAAACCCTTTTAAATACCTTGTAGTTACGCGCGTACTTGCATCAACGTTAATGTTGCCTGTGCTGGTAACAGCGGGCGATGCTGTTTCTTTATACGGTGCTTTTCTCGCAATGAAGATGAAAGGAAATGTGAGTTTTCAACTTTTCTTTTTGAAAGTTTTTCAAAGCCTCGATTTCTCAGACCTGTTTCCTGCAATTATAAAAACATTTTTCTTTGGATTTGCCATTGGCATTATTGGCTGTTTTAAAGGCTACAATTCAACAAACGGCACAGAGGGAGTTGGAGTAGCAGCAAACGCTGCCGTAGTTTTCGGGCTATTGTCTGTTTTCATACTAGATGTTATCGCAGTTCAAATAACAAGTTTTTTTATTTGATTCGAAATGGAAATAATAGCGGAAATAGAAAATTTAAAAAAATCATTTGGTAATAACATTATACTGAACGGTGTTAGCCTGAAGATTGAAAAAGGTGAAAACCTTGTTGTATTCGGCAAGTCCGGAAGTGGCAAGACGGTACTTATAAAATGCCTTGTTGGCCTTATGGAAGCAGATGATGGCAAGGTAGTCTTACTTGGGAAGGACGTCTCCGCCTTAGGTGAAGAAGAATTGAATGAACTACGCAAAAAAGTTGGCTTTTTATTTCAAAGCGCTGCCCTGTATGATTCTATGTCAGTTAGAGAAAACCTTGAGTTCCCTCTTCGCAGTTCAAAATCAAAACCTAAAAAGGAAATAGAAACGCTGGTGAAAGAGGCATTGCAAAATGTTGGCCTTGAAGAAGCCATTGATAAGATGCCATCTGAACTATCAGGAGGCATGAGAAAGAGGGTTGGGCTTGCCCGCACATTGATTTTAAAACCCGAAATTATTCTTTATGATGAACCTACTACAGGATTAGATCCTATTACCTCCAGGGAAATCAGCCATTTAATACTAGATGTTCAAAAGAAATACAATGCGGCTGCAATTATTATTACCCATGACAAAGAGTGTGCCCGAATTACTTCGAATCAAATGATGATACTTAAAGACGGGAAATTTATTGCCGAAGGAACTTTTCAGGAATTATCAGAATCAAAAGATGAATGGATAAGCTCATTCTTCAAATAACCTCATAGCTATGCAAAAGAAAACAGGAAATAAAATCAGGCTTGGAGTATTTGTAACAATAACTGTATTGCTGTTTATTGTTGGTATATATTTTATCGGCGAAAAACAACAACTGTTCAATAGAACATTTCGCGTTAGCACAATATTTAAAGATATTAACGGGCTCCAGGTGGGCAATAATGTACGGTATACCGGTGTTGATATAGGTATTGTTGACGGTATCGTACAGGCTTCCGATTCAACCGTTAGAGTTACTATGGAAATAGATGAATCAACAAGGAAATTTATAAAGAAAAATGTAAAAGCTACAATTAGCTCTGATGGACTAATGGGAAATAAAATAATTTCCATCATTCCGGGAACACCCGGCAAGCCTGAAATTTCTAATAACGATGTTATAGAATCTGTTCAACCTGTGAGTATGGATAATATCCTGACAAGTGTAAAAGTAACAACCGACAATTTGGCGAACATGTCCGGCGACCTGGCTGCAATTATGAAAAACATACATGAAGGAAAAGGAACAATAGGGAAATTATTTATGGACAGTGCAATGGCTCAAAATGTCAGCCAGGCTATGGTAAATATAAAACAAGGGGCGGGTGGCTTTAAACAGAATATGAATGCCGCGAGCCATAGTTTTCTCTTAAGAGGCTACTTAAATAAAAAGAAGAAAGACGAGGCAAAGAAAAATGAGAAGAATACTAAATAATGTAATGATTCCTATGCCACATTGCTATTTGGGTGGACATTATTTCTATACCGGATACCGGTTTCTTCTTTATTCCATCCGGCAACAACAGTTGTATGTTGTTTGCAAATATCTTGAATAGATTCTTTTGAATCCTTGGAGAATCCATTATTGGGATATGCGCAAAAAAGAGATAGGGCACCATCATGGCAAAAGGAATTCCAAAACTCCTCTAGTTTAATGGTGGCCGTTTTGAAGCCCTGCCCCCACAATAATGCAACCATCTCTCCAAACGCCCGAATCCTCCGGCCATTGGCCCGTTCAACCAAGCCTGAAATAAACTGTTTAAAGAGAATCTCATCAGGGCTTCCGTACACCATAAATTTCGCTAAGGCCTTGCTGGCATCAATAGGAATGTATAAATCGGCTTCCAGGGCAGCATCCACATCAATTCCTTTTAAAAGCAAACTCTCCCCTAGCGCATTTAAATGGGATGGTGTAGCGATTACTATAGCAACTTCATTTGTCTGCAGCCCTGCAGATACAAAAGCTTCCAAAGAACTCAGAAAAACATCATCGTCTTCATATATCTGAATAAGATGTTCGCAAGGAGCAAGTTCTCCCCAGAAAATTTCCGCTTTTTTTTGTTGCAAATCTGTTTCGTATTTGTTGACCATAGAATTAAAGATTAGGCATTAATTCGAACAAAGTTAGAAAAGATACTGATATAAATCATGTTTTTAATATATCACCATCTTTAAATTGATTTTCAATGAATTATAATTTTACCTGCCTCTCTCTGACGTTAAACGTGAAAAATATCTATTCTGCCTATCAAACAAATGAGTCTGCCGAAATTTTCCTCTATTAAGCTACTATTCAGATAGCTTTGCTTGGAATATTAATTCCTGCTATTTTATGAAGAACTCGAAAACAAAATTGCTCACAAAGGTAGAAAACGGGAAAAAAGTTTCCCCTGTTCTTGCTGCCGGAATTAAAAACTATTTAATAGATGTTGATGGCACTATATGTGAAGATATTCCGAATGAAGAACCGGAACGGATGGTGACAGCGGCTGTTTATCCGCATGCACGGGAAACTATTAATAAATGGTATGATGAAGGGCATATTATTACCTTCTTCACCTCGCGCACTGAAGAGCACCGTGCCATTACCGAGAACTGGCTAAAAAAACATGGATTTAAGTACCATACCCTGCTTGTATGCAAGCCTCGTGGCGGCAATTACCATTGGATAGACAATGCACCTGTTAATGTATTGGAATTGAAAAATGCATGGGAAATTTAATTCGCAATCTGTTTCAGCAATATAATCAACATGCTAACTAACATAAATCATGGCAAACAAAATTGGCAGGATGCCTGGCATAATAGGGCATTCCGTATAAATTTAATTTTAGGACTTGTAATGATTGCTGCATTGTTGATTTTTACTTACCATTTCTTTTACTACATAGAGCACCTTAAAGGCGGAACAACTTTAAATGATTGGGTACTGAAAAAAATACCGGCTGCAGATGTTTCATGGCCGATAACACTACTTGAATCAAGCGTTATCATTATATTTTTAATACGCTCAGTTTCTAATCCCAATTTATTTATCACATATATTATCGGATTTGTTTTTATACTTTTCTTTCGGCTTATAACTATCTACATTACTCAGTTAAACCCGCCGGCCGGTTTGATAGAACTCAAAGACCCCATAGCGGGAATGGTGTATAAATCGGCTTTTATTAAAAGAGATTTATTTTTTTCAGGGCATGTTTCAATTTTGTGTATGTTTTATTTATGCTCCAATAATAAAATAGATAAGTATTACGTTGTGTTTGCAATTATTTCTGTCGGCATGTTATTGCTTGTGCAGCATGTCCATTATACAATTGATGTAATATGCGCACCATTTTTTTCCTTTGGATGCTTTTGGCTCTCTAAAAAATTTCTTCGCTTCAGAATATCTCATTCTACCGCCGATACGCATCTCAGGAAGGTTGCCTAATTAGTATGTTAACCATGCATTATTTATGCTCCGCCTATCAAAACGGGATATTTATCGAAATTTCTATTTATTAAATTAATTGCACTGTACATTTGTTCTTGACCAAATCACTTGAAATTACGAATATTTATTACACAAAAACATGAGATCAGTACTACTATCCTTCAGTTTTTGCCTTTTTTTTATTTTATCAGTAACAGGGCAAGATATTTTCACTTCTGATCAGCGGCCTATCCCCCATTTCTTAACCAAACGAGGATATATATTTCCGGATTCCATAAAAGGTAAAAGCCCTTCTGGCAATCGACAGTGGCCTGACAGTCTGTATTACAATACTGTATATAAATCAAAGCTGATGGGTTCATTAACAGTTCCAATCTCATTCAGCAATATTGAGTTAACTCATGGTAATTATGTGGTAAGCCCCACTATCAGCCTGGGAATTGGATACACCTGGTTTTTTGGCGACTTTATATTCAATGAAAATGATAAAATTACAGTAGATCCTACCTTTTATTTCGGATTAATTGCCAATGCAGGGTTAGAAAATAATTTCAGTTTT